>JAITAY010000225.1 GCA_031283915.1 Tannerella sp. | reverse complement strand
CTGCAAGCATCTGGACGCGAAGGCATTTTAAATACGGCTATTTCGAGTGCCGGTATAAATATGCTTCCGAAACCGGTACTAACAACTCGTTCTGGATAATGACACGCGGTCAGGATTCCGACCCGAAAACCGGAAAACGGTTTGAAATTGACATCAATGAAGGTCATTATCCCAATGAAGTGAACATGAATATTCATAACTGGAGCGATATTTCTACCGATTCGGAAGGTAAACAGACGCATCCTGCTTACCATAAGGAAATCGAGTATGATTCAGTTGATTTCTCGAAAGAATATCATGTTTTCGGACTGGAATGGAACGAAAACGAAATTGTTTTCTATCTTGACCGCAAGGAAATACGCCGCGAAGAAAATGCATTTTGCTTCTCTGCCGCTCCGGTTTTGTTAAGCCTTGCCGTTATCCGGTGGGCAGGCGAAGTGACCGATCGCATTGACGGCACTTTCATGGAAGTAGATTATGTGCGCGTTTACCAAAAAAAGAGTGATCGCCCTGTAACAATCATGGGCATGGGTAATTCGCTTACCGCAGGCGGCGCCACGCATCAGACTTATCTCTATCCGCTTCGCGACATGCTGACGGCAGCCGGTTATGACCTGCGATTTATCGGACCTTGCGAAAATGCTTTTAACGCCAATCCTGTACGGCATTGTGGCTTTGGCGGACGTACAGCGGAATTTCTGGAATCTGTAACCGACAGCATTTATCGTATCTATCCTGCTGATATTGTGCTGCTTCATGCCGGACATAATCATTTCGACACCAAAAAACCGGTATCAGGCATCGTTGCCGCCAACAAATCCGTCATTCATAAAATACTTAATATCAATCCTGATGCAAAGATTTTTGTGGCGCAGGTTGTTGAAGTCGGTAAATTGCCAAAATACTCATATATTCCGGAACTCAACGACAGCCTTGCCGCTATGGCGTCTGCCTTGAACGACCCGCGCGTAACGCTTGTAAATCAGGCTGCCGGGTTCGACTGGAAAATACATACTATTGATGACAAGGTGCATACAACCGATGTCGGTGCGAAACAAATCGCCCGGACATGGTTTGAGGCAATGGAAAAAGTTGACAAGTTAATGAAGAAACATTTAAACAATAAACAATTAGAAACATTTAAATAACAAACAATTATGATTAATCGTCGTTCATTTATCAAAACATCGGGAATGGCAGTAGCAGGGCTGGGATTGCCTGCTACGGTACTGTCGAATGACCAGGCAGTTATTCCGTCTGAAACTCCCGACCGTATCGGAAGCGATCCGGCTGTGGCGCAACCCTCAAGCGCCGCGCAACGTCAATCCCCAAACATCGTCCACAAGGTTGACTATGCCGTAATCGGAGGCGGGATTGCGGGCGTCTGCTCGGCTATCACGGCAGCGCGTGCAGGGCTGAAAGTTGTGCTCGTACAAGACCGTCCCGTGCTTGGCGGCAACGCTTCGAGCGAAGTCCGCCTGTGGATTCTCGGCGCTACCTGCCACACGAGTACGAATGCCCGCTGGGTGCGTGAAGGAGGCGTACATGAGGAAATTATAGTGGAAAACACGTACCGCAACCGCGAAGGCAACACGGTCTTCTTCGACGCCCTGCTGCTGGAAAAAGTATGGGCCGAGCCGAATATCACGCTGCTGCTCAACACGGCCGTTTACAACATTGAGATGAGCGCCCCCGACCGTATCGGCAAGGTTTTTGCGTTCAACAGCCAGAACAGCACGCATTACGAAATCAGCGCTCCGTTCTTCTGCGACACTTCGGGCGACGGCATTGTGGGCTTCCTGTCGGGGGCGGCCTTCCGTGTCGGGGCAGAAAAAGGCGAGGAGTTTGGCGAAAAATTCATCATGCCCGACGACTACGGCAAACTGCTTGGTCATTCGATGTATTTCTATAGCAAGGATGCCGGTAGCCCCGTCAAATACGTTGCGCCGGCTTTCGCTTTGAAAGACATACCCTCCAAAGTGCCGCGATTCAAGGATATACATCGCGATTCGAGCGGCTGCCGTCTGTGGTGGTTCGAATGGGGCGACGATCTCGACCGTGTGTTTGAATCCGAAAAGATTAAGGAAGAACTCTGGCGTGTTGTCTATGGCGTGTGGGATTATATCAAGAACTCCGGTAAGTTTAAAGATGTTGATAACCTGACGCTTGAATGGGTCAGTACGATTCCGGGCAAGCGCGAAAGCCGCCGTTTTGAGGGCGATTATATCCTCAAACAGTGGGATGTGGCGTATCAGACGCATTTCGACGACGCCATCGCTTACGGAGGCTGGGGTATTGACCTGCATCCCGCCAAGGGCGTTTACAGTCCCTATCCGGGCTGCACGCAGTATCACAACAAGGGTATTTATACCATCCCTTACCGCTGCATATACAGCAAAAACATCTCAAATCTCTTTTTCGGCGGGCGTTTGACGAGCGTGTCGCATGTCGCTTTCGGCTCTACGCGCGTCATCTCTACCGGCACGCTCTGCTCTCAGGCGGCGGCGCTGGCAACAGGCATCATGCTCAAAAACAAACTGTCGTCGCCCCGCGAAGTGCTTGAAAAAGGCTATATCCCTGAACTTCAGCAACAGCTGATGCAGACAGGGCAATACACGCCGGGTATCCGCCTGACCGGAACGCAGGATTGGGTTAAATCGGCAAAACTTGTTCCGTCAGCCACTTATGAGCTGTCGGAACTGCCGGGCAACGGTCAGTGGCGCGTTCTTAACCGCAACACGGCCATGCTGCTGCCGCTGACTGCCGGAAAGACGCCTGTCCTGACTTTTTCCGTCAAGGCGTCGGAAGCGACAGAAGTCAAAGCAGACCTGTTTTATACCTCAAAACCGGGCAATTATACCCCCGACGTGCTGCTCGCTACGAAAACAGTTGCCGTACCTTCGGGAACATCTTCCCTGACCGTTGATTTCAAACAGAAACTGAAAACGCCGCAGTATGTGGTTGTTGTACTTAACAAAAACGAAAAGGTATCTGTCGAGCAATCCGACGTCCGTTTGACCGGCGTACTGTCGCTTTTCTACAGCCGGACGCAGAAACGGGACGACAAATACGGAGTGGAAGAGGTGCCTTACTATCCGCCCGAACGGCGTCCGGGAGGCAAGAATTTGGCGCTCAAAGCTTCGCCTGCGATCCGCAGTTTTGAGGCTGCCAATCTGCTGTCGGGTATTTTCCGCCCCGCCGCCGATTCGGCCAACGCCTGGATAGCGCCTTTGAACGATACCGTCCCGACTTTGCGCTGCGAATGGCCGGATGCTAAAACCGTTAATCGCATTGTCCTCTGGTTTGATTCGGACTTCGACCACGCAATGGAATCGTGCCTTATGGGGCATCCCGAAGACGTCATGCCATTCTGCGTTCAAAAGTATCATATAACCGACGATGCCGGAAACACGGTTTACGAATGTCTCGACAACCGCCATTCGCGGGTCGAAATCCGCCTCGACAAACCGCTGACAACCCGTTCGCTGACGCTCCACCTTACCCGCGAACACGCTAACGTGCCGGTCTCGCTGTTTGGCTTTCAGGCGTTTAATAATG
>JAITAY010000163.1 GCA_031283915.1 Tannerella sp. | reverse complement strand
CGAAAAGACGTACCGCGTACGTAGCGACAGGCGTTACCGTGCCATAGCCGGTTTGTCGATGGGCGGCGGCGGAACGATTTTCTACGCGCTGCATCATCCCGACCTGTTTGCAGCGGCAACGCCATTAAGCGCTTCTACGGGCAGTTGGGAAATGGAACAGATGAAAACCCGTCTGGGGGAGGCAGCCTCCAAAGTGCCCGACGCTCAACTGGAAGCTTATTTCCGGCGTCATAATATCGAAGCCCTTATCCAAAATGCTTCCAAAGAGGAACTGGATCAAATCAAACGGATTCGCTGGTATGTCAGTTGTGGGGACGACGACTTTCTGTATGAAGGAAACAACCTGCTGCATATTCTTTTCCGTAAAAATGAAATCGCACACGAGTATCGCGTGAAAGACGGGGGACATACCTGGTCATACTGGCGGATGGAATTGCCGTTAGTAATGGAATTTGTTTCCAGGTCGTTCACACAGTATTGAAAATGAAGGCAACCTCTTCGCTGACGCAGATGCGGGTCTACAAACGACGAGGCACGAAAGGTTCAGCTTTCAAAAGCCGGCTTCGTACCTCACAATGATGGGGCTGCTGTTATTGCGATGGTAGAGACGCACGGCCGTGCGTCTCTACCGATTACAAATCCCGTAGAAAATTGAAACTTTCTACAAGGGAAAGTTTTTTACATCTCTCCGGAAAATGGCGTGAATATACGGTTGTTATGGCTAAAACTTCTTTTGAGGCGCTATCCCTCTTTTTACCGAAGTAAAAACATCGGGAAATACACGCAGGAATGGTGCAAAACCACATAGCTTTGTCATAAACCACGTATCTCCCGCACACGTATGAGCATGGCATCTGTGCACATAGGAGCATAGCGTCTGTGCACGTATGAGCACAGATGCCTGTGCACGTATGAGCACAGATGCCTGTGCACGTATGAGCATGGCGTTCGTGAACGAACGGTCACGACGTCCGTGATTGAGCGATCACGGCACCCGTGAACATATGAGCATGGCGTGGCATATAACGTCTGTGCACACGGGAAGTATCCGCTTCCGCTTTGCCATAGATAACATTGTTTTAGTGTAAAACCACGCACCCCTTCAGCCGGTTTGACCACATATATCTATTCATTAATACTTTAACACTTTGCGTGCCTTGCCATTCATCTTGTCCGGCAGAATCTTTTCCGATAACAGCACCTCATAAAAAGATTTAGCCGTTTTTATGGAGAAACATGATTGTCTGCTTTTATTCGGGCAGCCGTATCCAAATTATACTGTGTACGGTATAATCAAGTAATACAATGGATCGTCCCGATACGACTATCCTTTCATACAATCAAAGGATTGAAAATAGTAGGCAAAGGCAGTCCATTCCTTATTCTTTTTCTATCTTTGTGCGTTAAAACATTACAACTGATGGATATTTCTGTAGTGATACCTTTGTATAATGAAGCGGAGTCGCTCCCCGAATTGCAGGCGTGGATCGAACGGGTGATGGAAGCACATCATTTCAGTTACGAGATTCTATATGTAAATGACGGAAGTACGGATGATTCATGGGAGATCGTCGAGCAGTTAGCCCTGCAGTCCCCGCACGTAAAGGGCGTCAAATTCCGCCGGAATTACGGAAAATCACCCGCCCTGCATTGCGGTTTCGAACGTGCAAAAGGGGATGTGGTGATTACGATGGATGCCGATTTGCAGGACAGCCCGGACGAGATACCCGAATTGTACCGAATGATCAGGGAAGATGGATATGACATGGTATCCGGTTGGAAAAAAAAGCGGTATGATCCATTGTCGAAAACCATTCCGACGCGGCTGTTCAATGCGACCGCCCGGAAGTTTTCCGGCGTGTCCCTGCACGATTTCAACTGCGGACTGAAATCCTACCGCAACGAAGTGGTCAAGAATATTGAAATATACAACGATATGCATCGCTACATCCCTTATCTGGCCAAGATTGCGGGATTCAACAAAATCGGAGAAAAGGTCGTGCAGCATCAGGCGCGGAGATACGGAAAGACAAAGTTCGGAATGAGCCGTTTCGTGAACGGCTATCTGGACTTGATTACGCTGTGGTTTACGTCCAAGTTCGGGAAAAAGCCGATGCATTTTTTCGGTCTATTGGGTAGCGCGATGTTTCTGATTGGTTTTGCGGCGCTGATCTACGTACTTGTCATGAAACTGGTTTCTCTGAGGGCGGGCGATTTGCGTCCGTTAGTGACCAGTTCGCCCTATTTATACATTTCGCTGACAGCAATGATACTGGGAACACAAATGTTTCTGGCAGGCTTTCTCGGCGAACTGATTTCGCGCAATTCGTCACAACGCAATAAATATAAAATCGAGAAAGAACTGTAAAATAATTTGATATGAAACTGATAGATCTTATTCGGAAACGATGCTCTGTCCGGAGCTATTCCTCCCGTACGGTGGAAAAGGAGAAAATAGATTACATACTGGAGGCCGCCCGGCTGGCGCCCTCGGCGTGCAACCTGCAACCCTGGCGGTTTATCGTAGTTGAATCGCCCGAAGGCAAAGAAAGAATACAGGCCTGCTATGGACGGGAATGGTTCAAGACAGCGCCGTTGTACATCGTGGTATGTTGCGACCATCGTCATTCCTGGAAACGGCCGTTCGACGGGAAAGACCATGCAGACATTGATGCGGCCATCGCGACGGAACATCTCTGTCTGGCTGCAACTGAACAGGGTCTGGGCACGTGCTGGGTATGCCATTTTGACGCACAGCGTTGTGCCCGCTCATTCCGTCTGCCCGAAGGCATTGAGCCGGCAGTGCTTATTCCCGTAGGTTATCCGGCCGAATCGGACTTGTTCGAGCCTACACCGAAACAACGCAAAACGGCAGACGAAGTGATGGTCCGGGAGAGTTTTTAGGTTCCCCGAATTCATGTTCTTCGGAACAAGGCATACAGCGCAGCTTTCTGCGTCATTTTCCGGAGACAGGCTATCGCGAAAGATGTGTATAAACAGTAGATACTGAAGGAGACGCAGGCAAATTTCCGGCGTTTATGTTTTTTTGCACCCTGTTCCCGGATAAAATCCATATCTTTGCACACGAATTCATAACCAATTTAAATAAACAGATATGGTAAGTTATAAGGACTTGGGTCTTGTCAATACACGAGAGATGTTTGCCAGGGCTATGAAAGGCGGATATGCGATTCCGGCTTTTAATTTCAACAATATGGAGCAATTGCAGGCGATTATTCAAGCAACGGTCGAAACCCAGTCACCGGTCATCCTGCAAGTATCGAGTGGCGCACGCAAGTATGCCAATCAGACGCTGTTGCGTTACATGGCCGAAGGTGCCGTAGCCTATGCGAAGGAACTGGGCAGTCCGAATCCACAAATTGTTCTTCACCTGGATCACGGAGATACGTTCGAATTGTGTAAAAGTTGCATCGACCTGGGCTTTTCATCGGTGATGATTGACGGTTCACACCTCCCGTATGAGGAAAATGTCGCCTTGACAAAGAAAGTGGTAGAATATGCACACCCGTTTGATGTCACCGTGGAAGGTGAATTGGGCGTATTGGCGGGCGTGGAAGATGATGTTGTCGCCGAACATCACACATATACTCGGCCGGAAGAAGTGGTTGACTTCGTGACCAAGACCGGTTGTGATTCACTGGCTATTTCCATCGGGACTTCACACGGAGCCAACAAGTTCAAACCCGAACAGTGTACGCGCAATGCCGACGGCGTGCTGGTGCCTCCTCCTCTGGCTTTCGACATCCTCGAAGCCGTTGAAAAAGAGCTTCCCGGTTTTCCGATTGTGCTACACGGCGCATCGTCGGTGCCGCAGGAAGAAGTGGCTATCATCAACAAATACGGCGGAACATTGAAAGACGCCATTGGTATTCCCGAAGAACAGTTGCGCAGAGCCGCCAAGTCAGCCGTTTGCAAAATCAACATCGACTCGGACAGCCGTCTGGCCATGACCGCCGCCATACGCAAAGTCTTTGCAGAAAGCCCGGCCGAATTCGACCCGCGCAAATATTTAGGCCCGGCGCGTGAAAATGCAAAGAACCTCTATGTGCACAAAATCAATGATGTACTTGGATCGGCAGGGAAATTATGATTTTTCACACGTGATAAAATCAAAAAGTCATCCTCCGGGATGACTTTTTTTATCTTGCAAATGCAGCTAAATCCTTTTTTGTGGTGCCATTTTCGGAAAAAATTCTGCCGGACAGAACGAACCGCAGGGCATACAAAGTACCTGCGGACGAGGGAATATTTGTGGTCAAAACTGCTGAACAGGCGTGTGTTTTTGCGCCAAAGACACGTGCTTTTATGCAATTCCTGCGTATATGTCCCGGTAGTTTTATTTCGGTTAAATGACAAATAGCACCTCAAAAAAGATTTAGCCGTATTTGCACAATCGCAAGAAAAAACGGATATTTGCGGCACATAAAAAAAAGAGAAGTATGCAACCAGCAAATGATGCTTACCTGCAAATACTCGGCAGGTTCAACCTCACCGAACAACCGGTGGAAGTGACGCCATTCGGTAACGGACACATCAATGATAGCCTGAAAGTAACGACTGTCAAGGGGGAAGACAAGTATGTACTTCAGCGAATCAACCATCAGATATTTACCGATGTAGAACTGTTGCAAAACAACATCCGCGTGGTGACCTCACACATTCGCAAGAAGTTGGAACTACGCGGCGAACAGGATATTGACCGCAAAGTATTGACGTTTCTTCCGGCCGGGGATGGAAAATATTATTATTTCGACGGAGAAAATTACTGGCGAGTCAGCCTGATGATTCCCCGCAGCCAAAGTTTTGAAGAAGTCAACGTCGCCTTTTCGTATGAGGCGGGGCGGGCGTTCGGCGACTTTCAGTCGATGCTTTCGGACCTCCCGGAAGGCGTGTTGGGTGAGACGATTCCGGATTTTCACAACATGGAATTTCGTTTGCGACAATTCCGCGAGGCGGTAGAAGCCAATCCGGCTGGGCGTCTGGACGAAGTGACGGAGTTGATCGAAGAAATCGAAAAACGCGCCGAAGCCATGTGTATCCAGGAGCAGTTGTATCGTGAAGGGAAACTGAAAAAACGAACCAATCATTGCGATACGAAAGTCAATAACATCCTGTTTGATGAAAATGGCAAGGTGCTATGTGTCATTGATCTGGATACGGTGATGCCGGGCTTTGTCCTGTCCGACATCGGCGACTTTATCCGTACGGGAGCCAATACCGGCGCCGAGGATGATGAAAATCCGGATCGGGTAAACGTGGATCTGGAGATTTTCAAAGCGTATGCGGAAGGATATATGGAAACAGCTCAATCGTTCCTCACGCCGCTGGAAATCACTCTGCTGCCTTATGGCGGACGTTTGCTTACCTACATGCAGACGGTTCGCTTCCTGACGGACTATATCAACGGTGACACGTATTACAAGGTACACAAGCCGAAACATAACTTGATCCGTACGAAAGCGCAATTCAAACTGTTGCAAAGTCTCGAAACGCATCAGGCGGAAATGGATGAATTCATACAGCATTATTTATAAGAACTTATTTATAACAAATTAGATTATTGTCCCATGCAAAGACGAAATTTCATAAAAGTAGCTGGCGCATTAGCTGCTACTCCGGCGTTGGCATCAACGTCTGCCGCATTGCCGGCATCGGTATCGGCCGCATCGAAGAAGGAAATCTATGAATGGCGTGTCTACACGCTTGCAGGCGAAGGCGCCCTGCTGGATTCCTTTTTCGGAAGAATCTTGTTCCCGGCTTACCATCGGAAAAAGATCATCACCGGCGCATTCAAGCCTTATCGCCTGAAAGAAGGCGAAAAAGACCAGCGCCATGTCCTGTTCATCTATCCGGATATCAATACTTATCACAAAGTAAAACAGGAACTGTGGAGTGACAAGATCTTCCGTGAAGCCGCTCAACCGTATTTTGACACGACGGCACCGACGCCGGTCTATTCCCATTTTGAAGCGTACCTGAGCGAGGCATTCGATCGGATACCGATACACCGGAAACCCGGCGAGAATTGTTCTTTGCTGGAAATCCGCATCTACCAGAGTCCGAATGAGGAAGCGAATCAACGAAAGGTGAAAATGTTCAATGTCGATGAGATTGCCATTTTCGACCAGGTCGGAATTAATTCGGTGCTGTATGGCGAGATTTTGGCCGGGCCGCTCATGCCCGCATTGATGTATCTCACGTGGTATGAGAATGAAGATACCCGTAGCGCCGCCTGGAAGCAGTTTGGCGAACATCCGGACTGGACACGCATCAAAGCGTTGCCGGAGTATGCGTATACGGCGACGAACAACCAGAGTATTTTCCTCTCGTCGATGTCTTATTCCGATATATAGCGTGAATAAAAGAAAAATGAAAAAGGCTTGTTGTGCTTGGTGCAATAAGCCTTTTTGCTTTACAAACCGTTAGATTCAATCATTCGGGGCTTGCCGGCAGGGACGGTCTCTGTACAATCACAGACCGTTTCGCACACAGTAAAACGAAATAATCCGGCAGAACCTGCGTTTATATGGATATGAATACAAAAGGATTTTGGCGTATGGTTCTCTGTGCTCTGTTGATGTTGACGAGTTGTCAAAAGGAACTGACCAAGCAATTGCATGGCAAATGGCAATTGAAAACCATCGAACAGGCGGGGCATGTGTCAAACGTAGATACGGTCTGGTATAATTTCCAGTCCGAAGCGTTGTTTATGTACCAGATTTATCATGTCGATAAAGACTCGTTTTCGCATCTGTACGGTTACAAGAGCCAACCGGAGGAAAACAAGATTCATTTGGAACTGATCTCCTATCCGCGTCCGGTGGGTGAATTTCTGCCCTTAACCGATTGGGAAGATCGCTCGCGCACATTTACTGTTGAAAAAATCAATGGCAAGCGACTTGTACTATACAGCGATAACAAAACGTATGAATTTATCCAGTTCTGAATTTGCAGAGAATATCGTATTCATAAAAGGATTTTGGTTCTATAACGAATTGGGTGGGTAAAATAGAAAGGGTTCTATAACGTTATTGTATGGGTAATAGTCGAATTTGAGTTTTGTTCCAGGGCAACCGTACCAAAATCAGGTTCAACGAAAACTAATCTCACAACTGCCATTTTGTCGCTTTTAGTGAGGACGCTGTCACAAAAAGCAAGGATGCTGTCACAAAAAGCGAGGACGTTGTCATAAAAAGCGAGGACGTTGTCACAAAAAGCGAGGACGCTGTCACAAAAAGCGAGGACGCTGTCACAAAAAGTGAGGACGCTGTCACAAAAAGCGAGGACGCTGTCACAAAAAGCGAGGATGCTGTCACAAAAAGCGAGGATGGGGGCTTTCGGAATGGAAACCACCCTGCCTTGAGCGAGAAAAGTTTTGATGCGGTTGCCCTGGTTTTGTTCAGATAAAGATGAAGTTCTTCGGATTACGATAGCCTCCGGCTCTGCGCTTAGCCAAAACAAGATTCATTTGGAACTGATCTCCTATCCGCGTCCGGTTTTACGCGAGGTTTCCTCTTTTCCGAGACGGGATGAGAATATCCGAATTTCCGCTTTATGCTGCCCTGTCAGCCGGCATACCCTATGAAACGGTTCACCTCTCACACGGCCGGTAGTCCCATGCCCGTGATCTTGCGGTACAGGTCGAGCGCATAGATATCCGTCATTCCGGAGATGTAATCCAGTACGCACTGGATTTTTCCGTACGTGTCGGATGCGTGGATGTCATACTGTTCCGGGATGCGGTTCAGCAACAGTTTGCTGTAGGTTTTTTCCGGGTTCATGACCGCCTCGATCAGGATGTCGATCAGCGAACTGAATATATGATAACCCGCCAGTTCGATATCTACCACTTCGTTAGCCCTGTAAATCTTCCGGAACGCCGTATCGGTACACGTGCGGTATGCCGTTTTTGCGCGGTCGCAAAGGGCTTCGATCAACGGCCGGTCATACGTCCCCTCCAGCAAGGCCGCTTCGTTCTCCAGAAAAATACGCGTACATTCATCCACCAGCAGGCCGATGATGCAGGAACGCAGATAGGCAATCCGTTCATTCGTGTCGCTGACGATCTTCAGCGTCCTGCAAATACTGTCCAGCCGCGCGCCTTCAAAATACTGCAACAGGAGCGCAATCGTTTCGTCCGTCGCCAGGATACGCAGTTTGTGAGCATCTTCGATATCCATGATCTGGTAGCAGATGTCATCGGCCGCTTCGACCAGGTAGACCAGCGGATGACGCGCATAAATCTTTGCAGAAGAGTTTACCATGTGTATACCCAGTTCGCCGGCTATGCGGATGTAGGTTTCCTCTTCCGACTGGAAAAAGCCGAATTTCTTTTTCTCCTTCGACGCCTGCGTAGAGGCAAACGGATATTTGATGATGGAGGCAATCGTACTATACGTCAATACAAATCCCCCCTTGCGTCGTCCGACGAACTGGTGCGTGAGCAGACGCAACGCATTGGCATTTCCCTCGAAACAGGCAAAATCTTCCCACCGTCCCCCTTCGTTGCGCACTCTTTCTTCGAGCCACCGGCCGTGGCCTTCCAGGAAATAGGCGGAAATCGCCCGTTCCCCCGAATGGCCGAACGGCGGATTCCCCATGTCATGCGCCAGGCAGGCTGCCGAAACGATGGAGCCTATCTCCGAAAAACCAGCCTCCTGATTCGGATATTTTTGAAGCAGTCCGCCGGCGACATTGTTCCCCAGCGATCGTCCTACACACGACACTTCCAGACTATGGGTTAGCCGGTTGTGCACAAAGATGCTACCCGGCAGGGGAAATACCTGCGTCTTGTTCTGCAGCCGGCGGAAAGGCGACGAAAAGATGAGCCGGTCGTAATCCCGCTGGAAATTGGTACGTTCATGTTTACGTTCGTGATACGCCTCAATCCCCAGCCGTTTCCCGGAGAGTAACTGTTTCCATTGCATAATTCATTTCCTGTTGATGGTGCAACAAAGGTAATCATTTTTTTATCAGCGTAAAGGCCATGCGTATGCCGCTCAGGAAAGGGAAATAAATAAGTGTAACAAGGAGTATTTACTTGCCCGTCTGGGGCTGAACAAAAAGTCAGTTGTTTGATTACAGGGAGAGTTGGGAGTATGAGGTTGTTGTTAGCAGGTGTTGCGGGGTGTTCCACGGGATCAGGCAGGATGCTGGATTTCGTGAAACATTTTTTCTATCATGCGTGCGACCTGTAAAAATTCTTTGATACTGACCTGTTTTACTTTTTCTTTCCATCTTCGGAGTTCAGCCAAGAGTATTATAGAGGATTTTAATAAAAATCCGGTATGCAGTATTGCACAGGCAATAACAAGCATCCGGGAGTTGACGGGCATTGAACGAAAGCCAACGCAAGTAAGAGGCTTTATGCACAAATATGGCTTTAACTACCGCAAGCTTGCTTCGGTTCCGGGTAAATTAAATCCGGAGCAACAAAAACAATTTTTCGAACAACAGTTAACTCCCTCCATGGAAAAAGCCCCAAAAGGGGAGATTAAACTGTTGTTTTGCGATGTGGCACATTTTACCCTGTCCGCTTTTTATGCATGGTTTGGTCGCAAGTCAGGACCTATTTAAAGACCTCTCACGGGCGCAACCGTATCAATGTGCGTGGGGCAGTAAATGCAATCAGTAAAGAGGTTACAACACTTATCAATACAACTTATATCACAGCGGAAACAATCATGGATTTCCTTATTCAATTGAAAGAAAAATATAATTTGAAGCCAATCGTTTTGGTATTGGACAACACCCGGTATCAACACTGCCGTGTGGTGATGGAAAAAGCCGAAGAACTTGGCGTCACGTTGTTGTTTTTACCACCTTACTCTTCGAATCTCAATATTATAGAAAGACTTTGGAGGTTTACCAAAAAGCGGGTTTTGTATGCCAAATATTACGATTCTCCCGATAAATTTCACAAGGCTATCAAAGACTTCTTTGACAGGGTGAATCAGGTTTACCATGATCATTTACAGAATTTGATGACCCTGAATTTTCAACGATTTGAACAGGAGGATATATCACTATTTTATGCCGCGTGAAGTATAAAATTCATCCGGCGGACGGGGAGGCCGGCCGGCAGCAGGGGTCAGTGACCGGAACCGGCTTATTTACGCCTTGGCCTGCGGGCTTGCCGATTCGTTTTCATGGCAGCCGGCAGATTCCCTTTCCTTGGCGCGTGATCTCAAATTCGCCGGAAGTACAGTTGATGACCGTTGACCCCTCCGTATCGCCGTGTCCGCCGTCTATCACAATATCAACCAGATGTTCATACTTCTCGTGAATCAGTTCGGGGTCGGTTGCATACTCCGGCTCCTCGTCGCTGTAATGCACCGACATAGTCAGCAAGGGATGTCCCAGACTGCGTACCAGTTCGCGGGCAACGGGATGCGCCGGGATACGCACGCCGATCTCCCTGCGGCTTTTGTAGATTTTCGGCAGTTCGCTGCTGGTGGGGAGGATGAAGGTGAATGCGCCGGGCAGGTGCTGTTTCATCAACTTGAAGGCTGCATTGCTGACCTTGGCATATTCGCTGATGTTCGACAGGTCATAACAGATGATCGACAGATTGCTTTTCCGCGGGTCTACGCCCTTGATCCGGCAAATTTCCTCCACGGCGCGCACGTTGAGCGCATCGCAACCGATGGCATAGAGCGTGTCGGTGGGGTAAATCACCAGACCGCCTTCCTGCAATGTGCGTACGACTTTGGTTATTTCTTTCGGATTCGGATGCTCCCGGTAAATCTTGATTAACATCGGTTTTTTCAGTGATTAGTGTTTTGCGTCTGTCGATGAATGTTCGGAGAGCTGCATGGCACGTGCGTGTCCGGGCAGGTCTTATCCGTAAACAATATGGCCGTTTTCGTCGGTATACTCCGACAGATCTTTGCTGTACTGGTTCATGGCACGCAGACTCATGCCCATGCTCGAGAAACCGCCGTCGTGATAGAGATTTTGCATGGTCACTTTCCGCGTGAGGTCGGAGAAGAGCGTGATGCAGTAGTCGGCACATTCATCCGCACCGGCATTGCCCAGCGGACTCATCTTATTGGCAAAGTCCATCAGGTGTTCCATACCTTTGATGCCGCTTCCGGCCGTCGTCAGGGTCGGCGACTGCGAAAGGGTGTTGATGCGTACCTGCTTCTCGCGCCCATAGATATAACCGAAACTGCGTGCGATGGATTCGAGCAGGCTTTTCGCATCTGCCATGTCGTTGTATCCGAAAAACGTGCGTTGAGCCGCGATGTAAGTGAGCGCTACGACTGAACCCCCTTCCGCAATGGCATCCAGTTTCTTGGCCGTCTGCAACATCTTGTGGAACGAGATGGCCGAGATGTCAAGCGTTTTCTTCAGCAAGTCATAGTCCAGGTCGTCGTAAGTACGTTTCTTGCGGACGTTCGGACTCATACCGATGGAATGCAGCACGAAATCAATCTTTCCGCCCAGTATTTCCACCGACCGGGAAAAAAGTTCTTCCAAATCCCGGAGATCGGTCGCATCGGCCGGAATGACTTTTGCCTGCAATTTTTCCCCCAGCGCATTCACGTCGCCCATGCGCACAGCTACCGGCGTATTGGTCAGCGTCACGGCAGCGCCTTCTTCCACGGCGCGTTCCGCCACCTTCCAGGCGATAGACCGGTCATTCAGTGCACCGAAAATAAGGCCTTTCTTGCCTTTCAACAAATGATAACTCATCTCTGTTCAATTTTAAATCCGCTGCAAAAATACGAAAATTCCGGCTAACTCTTTTTTTGAAGCGCCATTCGTCTTTTGGCCAAAGTAAAACCACCGGAAAAACACGCAGGAACTACACAAAATCATAAAAACACGGAGACACCCTTAGTTTGCAAAAGGAAAAAGGCAATGTTACTTTCAGTCTCTCGTTGTAAGAGAGCAAAGAATTAACAGCTCGGCGAAGTGAACTAAACGAAGGCTTAAACTTGAAGTTTATGCTCCGAAACAGACCTCATCCGGCCAAGCTAAAAATGCCATATAGCATTTTAGCCCTTGAAGACTCCTGTGTAACAACATTGCAAAAACCTTATATACAATCCATTCTGTTTTAGTGTAATGAAGGGTTTTTTGATCCCGTTATTGGGGGCGGGCTGCAAGCTTTTATTGGGGGACTCTTGTCTTATAAGGCGAATGGCTGTAAGTTTATGCAGACCTATTTCGTGCGGTATTCAATTCGCCGGAGCGACGTTCAAAAGCGTCTGTTCCTCCAGTTTACACCTCACTTTGGGGAAACGGGGTTGCGAGGGAAATTTGGATGCAGTTGCCCTGTAACTATATCAAAGTACCTGAGTAGTTACCATCCGTTTTATAGATATTCGGGAAACGGCGGGCGAAAACGGTTTCATCTCCCCCTTGACAGGTATGAATGTGAATGACTGTTCGGTATGTGGGTTCTTTCAGCGGTGCGATTTCGGCCGGAGGGAAGAAGGGTCAAAAAGCAAATCACCCTGAATAAAAATTTGGAATGCCAAAAGGAGTCCTTCCGTGAAAACCTCAAAACGCCTGCAAACCGGAAGTCGATAAAGCGTAGAGGCCATGAGGTGGAGACCTGTTTTGGCGACATCAAAGGCAACCAACTTTTCAGACGGGTACACTTACGAGGCTTAACAAAGGTAAAAACGGAATTTACGATCTGCTGTGGCCCATAATAATACGAAAGATGCAGAAGTCCCTGTCAAAAAATGCCGCATAATATCAAATAACAGTCACAACAGTCCTGATAAACCTTCATAATTGCTCCCGAATTTTTCAATCCGTAAAATGTTCCACCCAAATCCCCCCTATCTCAGGGAATACCTTGCCTCACTTGCCAGCAACAACCCATACAGCAAAACCGGCCAATAATTAAACAACGAGCTTTTTGTTCAGCCCCCAAGAATACGAATGGGGCTAAAGCCCGTGCGGAGCAGCAGCCGGATGGAAGGTTTTATCATTCATCATTATTTGACGTTTTTGCTGATCTCCGTACCAGTACTTTGTCTATCCGGGCTTTGTCCATCGCTACGATCTCAAAGTCAAACTCTTTCCAGGTCAGTTTGTCTCCCGTTTTCGGGACACATTCCAGAATCTCCAGAATCAGTCCACTCAAGGTATTGTAATCGTATTCGGCATATAAATCCTCCAGATCGAAGTATTCGAGGAAATTATAAAATGAATACTGGCCATCGACCAACCAACTGTCGTCCGTGCGTTTTTTGATTTCCTGTTCCTCGCCCACGTCGAACATCTGGCCGATCAGGGCTTCCATGATATCTCTTAGCGTGACAATACCCTGGATACCGCCAAATTCGTCCGTTACAAGGCCATATTTTACCCGTGCTTTCCTGAATTGTTCCAGCGCCTTGTATACGCTTTGGTTTTCGGGGACGAACTGTGGCGCCCGGAGCACCTGCGACAGGGTGAAGTCCGGCGAATCAATCCGTCCGAACAAGTCTTTCAGGTAAGCCACTCCCACGATATTGTCAAACCTTTCCGATGCAACCGGGTAGATGTTAAACGGATGCGTCTTCACCTTTTCATGTACGGATTCCGGAGAATCCTTGATTTCCATCCAGGCGATGTCGCTCCGGTGTGTCATGATGGAACCCACATTGCGGTCTCCCAATATAAAGACACGTTCTACGATATCCTGTTCCACTTCCTGTACTTCGCCGCCGTCGAAACCCTCCTTGACGACGGCCTTTATCTCGTCCTCCGTCACCTTGTTTTCTTCAATCCTGTCCAGCCCCAGCAGCAACATTACCAGATACGTGCTTTTGGACAGTATCCAGACAAAAGGGGACGCCACAACCGACAATAGATTCATGGGTCGCGCCGTCACGATGGCCACTTTTTCGGCAAATCTCATGCCGATGCGTTTCGGCACCAGTTCGCCCAGCACCAGCGTCAGGTAAGTCACCGTCATTACAATCACGAGTTTGGCAACCGGTAATGCATACGGCTGAAGCCATGCTATGTCCGCCAACACGCCGGCAAGATCCTCTGCAAACGCCTCGCCCGAAAATAAACCCGTCAGAATCCCGATAAGCGTGATACCTATTTGAATCGTAGAGAGAAACTTGTCCGGGTTGGCGGTCAAGTTCAGAGCCGTCCGCGCCAGTTTTTCACCTTTCTTCAGTTCAATTTCCAACCGGGCTTTCCGCGACGAAACCAGGGCAATTTCCGCCATCGCAAGCAACCCATTCAACAAAATCAATCCGACAACTATCAATATTTCCATCTGGAAGTAATTCTTATTTTTCCGTGACAAAGATAAGGAGTTTCCAATTTTTTTGTACATTTGCCAACCAAAAATAAAACGGTATATCAGCATGATTGAAAAAATCAAAACGTTGCTTCGGGAAATAGAAACCCTGGAGGCCGTCAGTGTGGAAGAACTGGAGACACTAAGAATTAAGTATCTAAGCAAGAAAGGCGAAATTTCTTCGCTGATGAATGAATTTCGGAACGTGGCGACCGAACAAAAGCGGGAAGTCGGAAAAATCCTGAACGAACTGAAGGAGAAGGCGCAGAACAGGATGAACGAGTTGAGGGAGCGTTTTGAACAGGCGCAGACGGGGTATCGTAATTTCGACTTGACACGTACCGCTTACCCGACGCCTTTGGGCACACGTCATCCACTGTCGATCGTTCGGAAAGAAATCTGCGACATCTTCGGACGTCTGGGGTTCAGTATCGCGGAAGGGCCGGAAATAGAAGACGACTGGCACGTCTTTTCGTCGCTTAATTTTGCGGAAGACCATCCGGCTCGCGACATGCAGGACACGTTCTTTATCCGGCATCATCCCGACGTTGTGTTGCGTACCCATACCTCGTCCGTGCAAACGCGGGTGATGGAACACCGGCAACCGCCCGTCCGCATCATCTGTCCGGGACGTGTCTACCGCAACGAAGCCATTTCCTATCGTGCACATTGTTTTTTTCATCAGGTAGAGGCCTTATACGTAGACAGGGAAGTGTCGTTTGCCGACTTGAAGCAGGCGTTGCTGTTTTTCGCCAGGGAGATGTTCGGTGCGCACACGGAAATTCGTTTGCGTCCCTCTTATTTCCCGTTTACCGAGCCGTCGGCCGAAATGGACATCTCCTGTATCCTGTGTGGAGGCAAGGGTTGTCCGTTCTGCAAACATACCGGTTGGGTGGAAATCCTCGGCTGCGGGATGGTAGACCCGAACGTGCTCGACAATTGCGGCATCGACAGCCGGCTCTATTCCGGCTATGCGCTGGGAATGGGTATCGAACGGATTACGAATCTGAAATATCAGGTGAAAGACTTGCGGATGTTTTCGGAAAATGACGTTCGTTTCCTGAAACAGTTCGAAGCGGCGTATTGAGATTCAAAAAATCAAAAGATTCGGGAGGATCGTTTTGCGAAAGGAAGACCGATATAAGGGTGTGATCGAATGGTTCAGCCGGAACATGCCGGTGGCAGAAACCGAGTTGCAATATATGGATCCGTTTCAGTTGCTGATAGCCGTCATTCTGTCGGCACAGTGTACGGATAAACGGGTCAATATGATTACCCCCGCCCTGTTCGAAGCGTTTCCCGTACCCGAAGCGCTGGCGGCTGCCACACCGGAGGTTGTGTACGAATACATCCGAAGCGTTTCATATCCCAACAGCAAAGCCCGGCATTTGGTAGGAATGGCGCAAACACTGCTGTCCGAATTTGGCGGCAAGGTGCCGTCGGACGTGGATGAACTGCAAAAACTGCCGGGAGTGGGACGCAAGACGGCGAACGTGATTGCGTCGGTAGTATATAAAAAACCGACAATGGCCGTAGATACGCATATATTTCGCGTGTCCAACCGCATCGGCCTGACCACGAACAGCAAGACGCCGCTGGCTACCGAAAGGGAATTGGTCAGGTACTTTCCCGAAGCCCTCATTGCCAAGGCGCATCACTGGCTTGTCCTTCACGGGCGATACATTTGCCTGGCGCGTAACCCGAAATGCGGGACATGCGGATTGCAACCCTGGTGCAGCTATTATACCGAAAGAGCGTTGACAGGAGAAGGTTAGGAACTGTCTGTAAATAAACCACCCCTTTACGGGTCTGTTTTTCACCATACTTCCTCCTGAAAATGCTTACATACCCCGGTATGCGCGCATTTTCAGTCGTTGGATGGCAAAATACATCTCCCGTAAATCGGGATGGTTTATTTA
>JAITAY010000161.1 GCA_031283915.1 Tannerella sp. | reverse complement strand
TCATTCGTGCGCACGTTTGCGCCATTCGTGCGCACGTTTACGCCATTCGTGCGCACGTTTGCGTCATTCGTGCGCACGTTTATGTCATTCGTGCGCACGTTTATGTCATTCGTGCGCACGTTTACAGCGAAGTCGCGCACGTTTGCGTCATTTGGACAGGCTTTTTTCGGCACTTGCGTAATATGAGTAACTAAGTGGTTATCCATAATATGACCGCATACTTCGTCCGGATTGCAGGCGATTTTGAGCAAAATGCAAACGCCAGCATTTGCCGTGCAGACGTCGGCATTTTCACCACGTTTGAAACCGGCCGGCAGTTTTCTTCATACTCGGGTATGGCGCCCCTCGATGATTCATCGGGTAGCTGTCGCAATCGGGGCAGGCATATCCAAAGAACCGGTACAAACCGGCATATGAAAGCCCTGCTTACTCAGGCGGCCAGAGCCGCTGTGATTCAGACAGCTCCCAAGAGCGTATTATCAACGCAAACCGGCTGAGGGTAAGCTCATGAAAGTGATTATAAACAAGGTCCGAAACAAGCTGTTGCACCGCATTTTTGCTGTGGTCAGAAAAAAATAAACCTTTTCAGGTTTCAGTTTCCTTTAAACCACCGGAACAGATCATTCCCGTTGGCATAGATCAGGAGGGTGAAAAGGATATTCCCGTTACCTTGCTTTCAGACGAAAAAAAACGGGTTCATGTAACAAAAACGGGAAATTTACGTCTATATAGGCAGAACATTTCAAAAATTGAAAACGATGATCATCCAATTGAGAGGGATCAACAAAACGTATGACAATGGAGCGCCTTTGCATGTGCTGAAAGGGATTGACCTGGATATCGAACGGGGCGAGATAGTCTCCATTATGGGCGCTTCCGGTTCGGGGAAAAGTACGCTGTTGAATATTTTAGGGATACTGGATACGTATGATTCGGGGACCTATTACTTGCATGACCGCCTGATATGGAAACTGAGCGAGGGGCAGGCGGCAGAGTTGCGCAATCGGATGATTGGGTTTGTCTTTCAGTCGTTCAATTTGATTGCATTCAAAAACGCAATGGAGAACGTGGCTCTCCCGCTTTATTATCAGGGAGTGGCACGGCGAAAACGGAATGCGCTGGCGCTGGAATATCTGGACAGGGTTGGCCTGAGAGACTGGGCAGAGCACATGCCGAACGAGATGTCCGGCGGTCAGAAGCAGCGGGTGGCCATTGCACGCGCCCTGATTGCACAACCGCAAATCATCCTGGCCGACGAGCCGACCGGCGCGCTGGACAGCGTCACCACCGTCGAGGTGATGCAGTTGCTGCGCCAGGTGAATCAGGAGGGAATGACCATTATCATCGTTACGCACGAACCGTCGGTGGCCGACGTGACCGACCGCATCATCCGCCTCAAGGACGGCCTGATCGAACGAATCGAAAAAGGAGCAGGACATGTTTGACTTCGACGACCTCCGCGAGATTTGGAGCACAATGAAAAAGAACAAGCTCCGCACGTTCCTGACCGGCTTCTCGGTCGCGTGGGGGATCTTCATGCTCATCATCCTCCTGTCTGCCGGTAACGGGTTGAGTAACGGCATTGCATATAACTTCCGCAATATGGCGGAAAATACGGTGACCTGCTTTCCGCGTTACACCACGCTGCCCTATAAAGGCTTCCAGCCCAACCGGCGGATTGAATTTACCGAAAAAGACATCCAGGCCATTAAACGCAATCACCCGGAAGTGAACCTGATTTCCCCGGTCAACTACCTCAGTGATACGCTCTCGTACGATAATGAATACCTGACGATAGACATGCAAGCCGTCTACCCGGATTATTCATCCATCATGTTCCTCCCTGTTCATGCCGGCAACGGACGCTTCATTAACGAAGTGGATCTGGCACAGCGACGGAAAGTCATTGTGATCACGCCGCGGATCTCCCGTGTGCTGTTCCGCGACAGCATCCCGCCTTTGGGACAGCATGTCAAAGTCGGCAACCTGATGTTTCAGGTGATCGGTATCTATCAGGATGACAACCGAGGGGTAGATGCGCCGGCCTATATCCCGTTTACGACCGGACAGATGCTGTTCGATAACGGTTATCGGGTCAGACGCATCCGCTTTACGCTGAAAGGTATAGACACGGAAAAGGCATCGAAAGCGTTTGAGGAACGGTTCCGTGAACGCATGGCACGGCTTCACCAGTTCGCCCCGACAGATAACAATGCGATCGGCCTGTGGAATACGGGCAGCGAGTTTCGCATGTGGCAGGGCATGACCAACGGCATCGCACTGTTCATCTGGATTATCGGCATCGGGACGTTGATGGCGGGCATCGTGGGAGTGAGCAACATCATGCTGATTACCGTCCGCGAACGTACCCGGGAGTTCGGCATCCGCAAGGCGATCGGCGCCAAACCGGTATCCATCCTCCGGCTGATCATCGTCGAGTCCGTGCTGGTGACGGCCGTGTTCGGATACATCGGTATGGTGTCGGGCATCGGGTTGACGGAAGTGATTAATCATTTCATGGAAATGGCGGAGGCGGCTTCGTCGGGCGGCGGCCATCCGGGGGAAAACCTGAGTATTTTCCGCAATCCGACGGTGAATCTGAATATTGCGCTCTCGGCTACCGGACTGCTGGTGGTGGCCGGTGTGCTGGCCGGTTATTTCCCGGCGCGTAAAGCCGTGAAAATTCCGGCGATTGAAGCCATAAGAACCGAATAACAAAAAAAGACGATGTTTGATATAGACAGATGGATAGAGATATGGGTCACCATCACCCGCAACAAGACGCGCAGCCTGTTGACCTGTTTCGGCGTGTTCTGGGGCATCCTGATGCTCGTCATTCTGCTTGGTTCGGGCAAGGGGATGAAGAACGGCGTTTTGGGCGGCTTTGAGGGTTTCGCCACCAACTCCATTTTCTTCTATGCCGACCGCACCAGCGAACCGTATAAGGGATTCAACAAGGGACGCTGGTGGAGTATGCGTAACCGCGATATTGAAAGTATCCTGCGCAACGTTGACGGGATTGAGCATCTTTCACCCATTATCTGGGGCGCCCGCGGAGAAAAGAATATCGTCTTCGGGCAAATGACGGGGACATTTAATGTCAAGGGCGTTATGCCCGGATTTTTCCAGATCGAACGGCAGGACGTGTATTACGGTCGCCTGCTGAACGACATCGACACACAGGAGAAACGGAAAGTCTGCCTGATCGGAGTGAAAGTCAACGAAACACTCTTTCACAACGACGATCCCTGCGGGAAATTCATCCGCGTGAACGGACTGTACTATCAGGTGGTGGGCGTCGTCAAGGCCAAATCCTCCAACATCAACATCGGCGGACGCTCGGAAGAATCCGTATTCCTGCCGTTCACGACGCTGCAGCAATCAATGAATCAGGGGGATATTTTCCATTTTATGGGTCTCAGTATCCATCGAGACTTCCCGGTGCAGTCCGTTATCGACGAAATCAGCGCCATTCTCAAAATGCAGAACGAAATAGCGCCCGAAGACCCGCAGGCCGTAGGCGTCGTCAATCTGGCCGCCCAGTTCTCCACATTCGAAATGCTCTTCACCGGCATCGACCTGCTGGTCTGGCTGGTGGGGATGGGGACGCTGCTGGCCGGCATCATCGGCGTGAGCAACATCATGATGGTGACGGTCAGGGAACGCACGAAGGAAATCGGCGTGCGGCGTGCGCTGGGCGCCAAACCGTTCAACATCATTTCGCAGGTGATGAGCGAAAGCCTCCTGCTGACGGCGTTGGCCGGATTGATGGGATTGAGCCTGGGCGTGTTCCTCCTGGATTTGGTGAGCCGGATGCTGGCCGCGCAGCCTGCCGAAGACAGTAATACGTTTTTCACCAATCCCGAAGTGAGTATTCAGACAGCCGTGGCCGCCACGGTCGTACTGTTGTTTAGCGGGCTGCTGGCCGGGCTGATACCGGCCTGGCGCGCCATGCAAATCAAGGCGATTGACGCCATTCGCGAAGAATAATAATAACCAATGAACATAAAGTGATGAAAAATCGTTTAATAAAGAAGATCATGCGTACCATCCTGCTCTCGTTTGTCGGAGCAGCCGTGATTGGTACTTTTTATTTCCTGTGGAAAAAGGCGCAACCGGTGAAGGTGCAATACGAAACGGTCATTCCCGGACGTGACACGGTGGAGACGAAAACCGTAGCCACCGGCAATGTCGAACCGCGCTACGAAGTCCTGATCAAACCCCAGATTTCGGGCATCATCTCCGAACTGCTCAAGGAAGCCGGACAGATGGTAAAGGCGGGTGAAATCATTGCTCAAATCAAGATCATTCCCGAGATGGTACAGCTCAACAGCGCCGAATCGCGCGTCAATGTGGCGGAAATTTCGCTCAAGCAGGTGGAAGAGACGTTCAAACGCGACGAACAGCTTTACAACCAGAAAGTCATTTCCACCGAAGAATACGAAGCCTCGCAGGCGACGTACCTGCGGGCAAAGGAGGAACGCGACAACGCCCGGAACGCTTTGGACATCATCCGTGACGGCATTGCCAAAAATTCCAGCGTATCCAGTACCACCCAGATACGGAGCACCATCACCGGGATGATTCTCGACATTCCGGTCAAGGTAGGCAATTCCGTCATCCAGAGCAACAACTTCAACGACGGAACGACCATTGCTTCGGTGGCCGACATGAATGACATGATCTTCCGCGGCAACGTCGATGAAACGGAAATCGGCCGCATTCGCGAAGGGATGCCGATCAAGCTGACCATCGGCGCTCTGGAAAACCAGTCATTCAATGCCCTGCTGGAATACGTCTCGCCCAAAGGCGTGGAAAAGAACGGCGCCATCCAGTTTGAGATCAAGGCGGCGGTGACGATTCCCGAAGGCTCGTTCATCCGCGCCGGATACAGCGCCAATGCCGAGATTGTGCTCAAACGCGCCGAAGACGTCCTGACCATCCCCGAAAGCGCTGTCGAGTTCCGCGGTGATTCAGCCTTCGTCTACCTGCTCAAGGAAGAGACGCCGGAACAGGTATTTGAGCGTCGCCAAGTACAAACCGGCCTGAGCGACGGCGTCAAGATTGAAATCAGTAACGGCCTGTCGGCTACCGACAAGATACGCGGGTCTGTCATTGATCCCAAGCTGAAGAAATAATCACCCGAAAACAGATTGTATATGAAAAGAATCATCAAGCGACTGTTTGTAACAAGCCTGTTGCCTGCACTCTGCCTTTCGGCCGGGGCACAGCAGCCGTGGACGCTGGAAGCATGTATCCGCCATGCCCTTGAACACAACATACAGCTCAAGCAGCGCGAGCAGGAACAGGCCGCCCGCGAGATTGAACTCAGCACGAGCCAAAACAGCTGGCTGCCCAACCTGAACGCCGGCGTCGGCCAGAACCTGGACTTCGGACGTTCGCCCTCGAAAGACGGACTCATCGTAGACCGCAACTCGGCCAACTCCTCCGCCTCCCTGCAAATGAGTATGCCTGTGTTTGACGGATTCCGTATCCCGAACGACATTGCCGCCCGCCGTCTCAACCTCCAGGCCGCCGTCGAAGCGCTGAACAAGGCCAGGGAAGACCTGGCCGTCGGCGTTGCCTCCTATTTCCTGCAAGTATTATACAACAAGGAAATACGGCATATTGCCGAATTGCAGGTCGCCCTTGCGACCGAGCAGGTGCGCAGGACGGAAGCGCTTGTCAACGCCGGCAAGGTGCCTGCATCGCAACTCTACGACATCAAGGCGCAGCAGGCCAAGGACGAAGCCACCCTTACCGAAGCGCGCAACAACGTCAGCCTCGCGCTGCTCGACCTGGCGCAGTCGCTCGAACTGGAACATTTCGACAGCAACTTTGACATCTCGGCGCCCGCCATCGGCGATCCGACCGCCGAACTTGCCGCCAGTCTCTTGCCGCCGGAACACATCTACCAGAACGCCGTCGCCGTCAAGCCGCAGATCAGGGAACAGGAATACCTGCTCGAAAGCCAGAAGAAGACGCTCCGGATCGCGCAGTCCGGTTACTACCCCAAGCTGACCCTGAACGCCAGCTACGGCAATGGTTACTACCGCTATTCGGGAAGCGAAAGCCAGGTCAACATCCCCTTTGGCGAGCAACTGCGCCAGAACGAACGCAAGACCGTCGGCCTCACCCTGACGATTCCCATCTTCAACCGTTTCGAGGTGCGTAACAGTGTGCGTTCGGCACGTGTAGCCATCGTCAACCGCGAACTGATGATGGAAAGCGCCAAAAAAACGCTGTACAAGGAGATTCAGCAGGCCTATTTCAATGCCGCGGCGGCGCAGGAGCAATACGTGGCTTCCGGGAAAGCGGTCGAAGCCGGCAGGGAAGCCTTTGCCAGCGCCGAGGAACGCTATTCGGCCGGGAAAAGTTCCGTCTTCGAGTACGGCGAAGCCCGGACAAAGTATGCCCAAAGCCTTTCCCAGCAGGCGCAGGCGAAGTACAACTTCATCTTCCGCGCCAAGATTCTTGACTTTTACAACGGCAAGCCGATCACGCTGTAACATGAATGATAAATGATGAATGATGAAACCCGCCATCCGGCTACGGTTTGCACGGGCTTTAGCCCCATTCTTCTTTTTGCCGTCAGTTTTATACT
Organism: Tannerella sp.; assembly: GCA_031283915.1. Lineage (GTDB taxonomy): Bacteria > Bacteroidota > Bacteroidia > Bacteroidales > Tannerellaceae > Tannerella. Next base: position 835 of record JAITAY010000161.1, on the reverse strand, counting down.
GCGCGCGGTATAACTGACGGTTTCAAGGAATGTAGGTTATCCGGTTTTCATTCTCTGGTAAGCCGTTGTTCCGTGACCTGAACCTGGACGACCGTCCGGGCGCATATACGGACAACGCCAGGAGGCACATCCAATACACCCCGAACATGCATACAAGTCTGTATCCGCTTAAACAGCGCCTCAAAAAATAGGGTTCTATGACGTTTTGGATGGGTAAAATAAAAAGGTATATGCCTTATATACAATATACAAGCCATCTGCACCTTGTAAAAATCCTCTATGGAAATGGCCGATTTCTCCAGGAAAAATGGCCGATTTTCCCGGAAAGATTGCCATTCTTCCCGGGAAAATTGCCGTTCTCCCCGGAAAGATTGCCGTTCTTTCCGGAAAGATTGCCGTTCTCCCCGGGAAGATTGTTGTTCTCCCCGGGAAGATTGCTGTTCTTTCCGGAAAGATTGTCGTTCTTTCCGGAAAGATTGTCGATTTTCCCGGGAAGATTGTCGATTTTTTCGGGGAAAATTGTTAATTTTCCCAAAGAAAACAGGGAGTAAATCAAGTATAACAGAGCCTCCGGCAATGCCTCCGCAGGGCTTTAGCCCCTCATTCTTCCGGTGGCCGTCCGTTTGAACGGACGGAGACGGGCTGGTAGAAAAAGCGCTTTCATGGCCGGGTAGACTGTTACACGGCAGGTATTTTGATCAACCCTGCTCTGCATTTCAGCTACTCGTCGCCTTATTCGTTATAGAACCCTTTTTCTACGGTGTGACCGTCACATTCCGGAAAGCGATTTTCTTGCCTTCGCTTTGCAGGCCGATGTAGCCTTCCTTCACGGGAC
>JAITAY010000119.1 GCA_031283915.1 Tannerella sp. | reverse complement strand
TTGTCATTTGCAAATTCAAAAAGAAGGGAAGGAAGCTTGAAATAAGCCTGAGCACCTTAAAAACAGGAGTTAATTTCTTATACAGGTTCTTTATTTCAAGAAAAAACCGACCGGACCTTAACAGGGATACAAGTCTTCCTTTTACGGGATTACAGGTTGCCGGTCGGGTTCCTTTCCTTTTGAATTCTGTGTTATTATATTTTTTTATCATCGCAAAATTATATATTCAGGCTCTTTTTTCAAAATGCAAATCTAAGGTAACGGGATGCCGGAAACAAAATCTTAACTTGATGACATTGAATTAAAACGGACGGCAATGTGGGGGGGATTGGGCTAAAGCCCTGCGGAGGCGCTGTTACACTTTTTTTTCTAGCTACTAACTACCTCTTTATGCATAAAACTATACCGCGCGCAGTATAGCAGTCCCCCCATTCACGAAGCGTCGAACTGTTCGACTGCCCGGATAAACCGTTCCAGTTCTCCGGCGCTGTGTGCGATGGACAGGAAATTTGCCTCGAACTGCGAGGGTGACAGGTAAAAGCCTTTCTCAAACATGTACCGGAAAAACGCTCCGAAACGCCGTGTGTCCGCCTGCTTTACCTCGTCGAACGACGCGGGCTGGCGGGGCATGAAAAACAGGGTGAACATGCTGCCGGCACAGGCCAGTGTGATGTCTTTCCCCCGGATGGCAGCCGACAGGCCGCGATAAAATTCCCCGGCCGTCATTTCCAGCTGTTCACGGCAGGAGTGTTGACCCAGCGTTTCCAGCGTAGCCGCTCCGGCGCTCATGGCTACCGGATTGCCGGAGAGCGTGCCCGCCTGGTAGACGGGGCCGTCGGGCGCCAGCAAGTCCATCACTTCCGCCCGTCCGCCGAAAGCCGCCGCCGGGAAACCGCCGCCCAGGATCTTCCCCAGTGTCGTCAGGTCCGGACGGAGGCCGGTATACCCCTGTACGCCGCCCATCGTCAGGCGGAAGCCGGTAATCACCTCGTCAAAGATGAGCAGCGAACCATGCCGGGCAGTCAGGTCTCTCAGGTAAGGGAGAAAGCCTTCCCGAGGCAATACCACGCCCATATTGGCCGGAACCGGTTCGAGGATGACGGCGGCGATGGCAGCGCCTTTTGCCCGAAACAACCGTTTGAGGGTGTCGATGTCGTTGAAGGGCACACTGACCGTACTTGCCGTGAACGCATCCGGCACACCGGCCGACGACGAGGCGGCCAGCGCGGACACGCCCGAACCGGCGGATAGCAGCAGGTGGTCGGCATGGCCATGGTAGCATCCGTCGAATTTCACAATCAGGTCGCGCCCCGTGAATCCGCGTGCAAGGCGTATGGCGCTCATCACCGCCTCGGTTCCGGAGCTGACGAAACGGACTTTTTCCATCGAAGGAACGTAGCGGTTGACTGCCCGCGCCAGGGCGGTCTCGGGGAGCGAGGGGATGCCGTAGCTTGTCCCGTTGCGGAGCGCCCGGCGGACGGCGTTGTTCACGGACGGGTGTCCGTGGCCGAGGATGAAGACACCCCACGACAGGCAGAAGTCCGTGAAACGGTTTCCGTCCACGTCCGTCAGCGTCGCGCCCAGCGCTTTCCGGACGAACAGCGGCGGCGTCTCCACGCTTCTCAGTGCGCGTACCGGACTGTTGACACCTCCCGGCAGGTATTGCCGGGCTTCTTCGCCGGCTTTTACGGAATGGATTCGTTGCATAAAGCTTTCCTTATTCGGAGGGAACGGGCTTCCCATTCCCTGTATTTACTCATTTCTTCTTCAATCAGGCGTTCGGCTTTCGCTATTTCGCCACTACGCAGTTGCAGGTTCGTTTTCGCAAACTGTTCGATCTGCTCCAGGTCAAACAGTGTCACGTCCTTTCGTTCTGCCAGCGCAGGCTCCACATCGCGGGGAAACGCCAGGTCAAAGATCAGCATTTTTCTGCCGTACGGCAAATCGCAGTCGTGAATAATCGCGTGAGGAGCCGACGTCGCGCATATCAACACGTCCGTGAGGTCGAGCATCCGCCGCTTTTCGTGTAGCGGGACGGCAACAGCGCCGTATTCGGCGGCCAGCGCTTCCGCTTTGTCGAGGCGCCGGTTCGAGAGGAAAACGGTGACCGTCCGGCGATCGGTCAGGAATTTCAGGATGTCTTCGGTCAGTTTGTTCACGCCGATGATGCCGACTACTTTCCGGTTCAAGTCCGGGTACGTTTTTTTCAGGATATCGACCGTCACCTGGCTGTGCGAAACGGCGCCTTCGGCAATCTTCGTTTCGGTGCGTACCCGTTTGCCGGTGTGCATGGCCGTTTGAAAGAGGCGGTGCATCTGGGCAGAAAGTGTATGGATGGCGCAGGCTTCCAGGTAGGCCTTTTTGAGCTGCCCCTGAATGGCGCGCTCGCCGGGCAAGCCTGATTCCAGTCCGGAGGCTACGCGGTACAGGTGACGGAGGGTGGCCTCGGGTACGGCGCCTTCGCCCCAGTAGCGTTCCACCCGGTTACAGGTCTTGAGCAGCACCTGCGGTTGCGTCTCCGGGACGGGCAGCGTGGCCGCGAGCCGTTCCCGTTCCGCAAGCGAATAGCGCGTATGGTCGATGCGTGTACAGTGTATCATTGGAGCTGTATGAGACCTTCTTCCGCCAGTGTTTTGATTCGGTCGCGAATGCGGATGGACCGGCGGACGTCTTTCGCGTCGGACGAAACGGCGATGGTCACGTTTCCCTCCCGGTGAATGGCCGGCGAGATGAAATCGCATGACGCCGGATCGTCGCAGACGCTGGCCAGTATGCCGCGGCGTTCGCATTCGGCTTTGACGGCGGCGTTCAATGCCCGGTCGCCGGTACATATGTAGACTAAAAATGCGCCGTCCAAATCTGCCGGCTCATAGGGCTTGCGGATTTGCTCAAAAGGAACGGAGGCAAATCCCGGCTCAAATTCCGGGGCGATGACTTTGGCCGCAGGTGTATACCGGCTCAGGTGTACCGCTTTGTGAAGCGCCACCTTGCCCCCGCCAATCAGGACTATCGCCTTGCCCTCAATACGAATCGAAACAGGTAAAAAACAAACAACCACGTTAGATAATGATTAATGATTTGTGCAGAGACGGGATAGCCGTTGGCAGAATTGCGGCCGGTAGCTCCGTGACATGACGGGGCCGCCCGATCAAACCGTGACTTCGGTCGCTTTTCGTCATCATGCCCCTTGCTTGCTATCTATTATACTTTACGCGATATGATTTTGTGCAGGTGCATGTTTTCCCCGCAGGGGAATCCTGTCAATAGAAAAACGGGAGGTGAATGCCCTGACGGGCCATCCGGCAGGTTGACAACCGGTGTTTTCTATTGACAGGTACCCTGACGGGCAATGCACTAAACTATGCCGCGTGCAGTATATCTACTGTCTACTCATTTTCGCTTTATTTAATTATTCCGCTATTCAATTATCCTGCTAACAAGATTTAACCAAATCTCCGACGTAGTCGGTTTTTCTCCCGCAGGCTACGGCGAAACTACCGACATAGTCAGTTTTTCTCCCGCAGGTGACGGCGAAACTACCGACATAGTCGGATCCCTTTTTCCACTTTCCGGAACAAAACAAATCCCTTCCGAATGCTTTGAATTTCATATACAAAACCACACTGTTCATAAACCATCATTCATCATTAACTTACGTGGAGTCCGCATTCGCGGTGTTCGGGGTTTTCCCACCACCAGCGGCCGGCGCGAACGTCTTCGTCCGGTTGCACGGCACGGGTGCAGGGCTGGCAGCCGACGCTGGGGAAGCCTTGCCGGTGCAGGCGGCTGTACGGCACTCCGTTTGCGCGGAGGTAGTCCCATACATCCTTTTCCGACCAGTGCACCAGCGGACTGAGTTTGATCAGGGCATGGTCGGCGTCCCACTCGACCGTCCGCACGCCTGTCCGCGTCACGGACTGTTCCCGGCGGAGGCCGCATATCCAGACGTCCAGCGTGGAGAGCGCACGCACGAGCGGCTCGATTTTCCGCGCCCGGCAACACGCTTTCCGCAAGGCCACGCTCTCGTAAAAACCGTTCACGCCGTGCTGTTTCACGTATGCCTCGACCGGCGCGTGCTGCGGAAAGTAGACGTCCAGCCGGATGCCGTAGTGCAGGTTCGTGCGGTCAATCAGCGAGCAGGTTTCGGGAAACAGCCGCCCGGTGTCGATGGTGAAAATACGGGCGTTGCGGTCGATTTTCAGCATCATGTCCGTCAAGGCCTGGTCTTCCGGCCCCATGCTCGACGCCAAAGCGATGCGTCCGCCGTAGGCGTCGAGAAACCAAGACAGCACCTCCGACGCCGGACGACCGTCAAAACGTTCGTTCAATTGTTCGATATCTTCCAGCTTTTTCATAAAAACAGGTAGTTAGTAGACAGTAGTTAGTAGTCAGTAGTCAGTAGTTAGTAGTTAGTAGAATAGTAGATAGTAGAGTAGTGGCTGTTGGCTCCGTAATTTCCGTAATTCCCGTCATAACGCTGTATTTCTACTAACTACTAACTACTATCTACTAACTACCCAATTAGATGGCATACGTCTGGTCTTCCAGTTGCTCGACAATCATGCCGGCGCCGACGGTTTCAAACGTTGTTTCGTCGATCAGCACCAAACTGCCCGTGATACGGTTCTGTTCGTAGAAGTCGTATTTTAGGGGACGGGAAGTCTTGAGGGCGATGTGCGCAATGTCGTTAGCCCGGACGGTCTTGTCGTCGAGGATATTTTCGAGCGTGTTGATATTCACTTTGAAATATACGTCCCTGACGATGCCGAACAGTTCATCCGTTGTATGACGGAGGATGTATTTGGCGCCGATACTGAGCGGGCGGTGGTTGAGCCAGCACACCAGCAGTGAGATTTGCGCGTTGACCCCGGGCAGTTCGTCGCTTTTGACAATCATATCCCCCCGGCTGACGTCTACGTTGTCGTTTAACCGGATGGCCACCGATTGCGGCGACACGGCTTCGTCCAGCAACTTCCCGGCCTCGTCGATGGCCTTGATGGTCGACTGCGTGAAGGAAGGGAGGATGGTGACGGCGTCGCCCGCGCGGAACGTCCCGGAGGCCACCCGTCCGGCATAAGCCCGGTAATCGTGAAACTTTTCGTTTTGCGGACGGATGACGTATTGCACCGGGAAACGCGCCGGCAGCCGGTCGAGCGTTTCCTTGACCGGGAGCGTCTCCAGCAGGTGCAGCAGCGTTTTGCCGGCATACCAGGGCATGTGTTCCGAAGGTTTCACCACGTTGTCGCCGTCGAGAGCGGAGATGGGCAGGTAATGCACCCGCTTCAGATTCAACTTGGCGGCAATCGTTTGATAGTCGGCCTTGATCCGGTCGAAAACGTCTTCCGAATAATCGACCAGATCCATCTTGTTGACGGCGACGATGACGTGCGGCAGTTGCAACAGAGAGGCGATGTAAGAATGTCGCTTCGTCTGTTCGGTGAGGCCGTTGCGGGCGTCCACGAGGATGACGGCGGCATCGGCCGTCGAGGCTCCGGTGACCATGTTGCGCGTATATTCGATGTGCCCCGGCGTGTCGGCAATAATAAATTTGCGCCTGGGCGTAGCGAAATAACGGTAAGCCACGTCGATCGTAATGCCCTGTTCGCGTTCGGCACGCAGGCCGTCGGTAAGCAGGGCGAGGTTGACGGCTTCGTTACCCATCCGTTCGCTGGCGGCCTTCACCGCTTCGAGCTGATCTTCAAAGATTGATTTGCTGTCGTAAAGCAGCCGGCCAATCAATGTACTCTTGCCGTCGTCCACACTGCCGGCCGTTGTGAAGCGCAGCAGTTCCATATCCAAATATCCATTCATCTAATTATCTTTTATGCAGCCGCCTCTCCCCGACCCTCTCCAAAAAGAGAGTAAAGGGGGGCGACAGCCACAGCTACTTACCTATTTATTATCCCAATTATTAAATTACTCATTACTCACCCCGTCTTCGTCAGTTAAAACCCAATGTCATCAAGTTAAGATTTTGTTTCCGGCCTCCCTGGCGGGATGCTCTACTACCGCCTTTTAGCGCTTAACTTGATGACATTGAGTTAAAACTGACGGCTATCGGAAACATTGGGCTAAAGCCCGTACAACCCATTGCCCGTATGCTTGCCATCGACCCTCCGTCCCTCACTTTCATGCGTGACAGTTTATTTATTTCCCCGCCCAAACCACTACTCATTCCTAATTCATCATTCATCATTCCCTCAAAAGTATCCTGCTTTTTTTCGGTCTTCCATGGCGGCGTCGGATCGTTTGTCGTCGGATCGTCCGCCGCGTTCGGTGACGCGCGACGAGGCAATCTCGTTCACGATGTCTTCCAGCGTATGCGCTTCGGAGACGGTCAGGCCGGTGCAGGTAATGTCGCCGATGGTACGGCAGCGAATCCGTTTCCGTATCACCTGCTCACCCGGTTTGAGCTTCATAAACGGGTAATAGGCCAGCCAGAGGCCGTCGCGTTCAAAAACATCGCGCTCGTGGGTGTAATACAAGCCGGGCAGTTCGATACGTTCCTGCAGGATGTATTGCCAGATGTCCATCTCCGTCCAGTTGCTCAGCGGGAAAATACGGAAATGTTCTCCCAACTGTTTCTTGCCGTTGAAGATATTCCACAGTTCGGGGCGCTGGTTCTTGGGATCCCACTGTCCGAACTCGTCGCGATGGGAAAAGAAACGTTCCTTGGCACGCGCCTTCTCCTCGTCGCGCCGGGCGCCACCCAGCGCCGCATCGAACCTGTACTTTTCGAGCGTATCCAGCAGCGTGACGGTTTGCAGTTTGTTACGGCTGGCACTGTATCCGGTTTCTTCCGCCACGCGGCCGGCGTCGATCGATTCCTGGACGGAGCCGACAATCAGCCGCACGCCCAATTGTTTCACCAGGCCGTCACGGTAAACGAGCGTTTCTTCAAAGTTGTGTCCCGTGTCGATGTGCAGAAACGGAAACGGAATGGCTGCCGGATAGAATGCCCCGGCTGCCAGATGCGCCATGACGATGGAATCCTTCCCGCCGGAAAACAGCAGCACGGGTCGTTCGAACTGCGCCGCCACTTCGCGGATGACGTAGACGGATTCCGATTCCAGTTCTTTCAAATGAGTCAGTCTGTTCATATATTGAATGATTGAATAAGTTTCGCGTTCAGGTGAAAAAAATACCTGTCCGCAACAAACAGCCTTTGCATTACAGAAAGTGTATGCGGGCGTGTGAAGAACTCATGTTCGAGCTTGAAAATCTTTTGCATAATAAGAAATAATGTAATGTGCGCCGGCACGCTTGATGGCGGTCAGGCTTTCAAAGAAGATGCGTTGCTCGTCGAAGAAGCCGGCTTTGGCGCCGTGCTTGAGCATGGCGTATTCACCCGACACCTGATAGGCGACAAGCGGATGGTCGGGGAAGCGAACGGCCGCCCGCTGCACCATGTCCAGATAGGCCATGGCAGGCTTGACCATCACCCAGTCGGCGCCTTCTTCGATGTCGGCCGCGATTTCGTCCAGTCCCTGCGCAATGGTACGGAAATCCATCTGATAGGTCTTGCGATCGCCGAATGCCGGCGCCGAACCGGCCGCGTCGCGAAACGGGCCGTAAAAAGCCGAAGCATATTTGGCCGAGTAACCCAGTATGCGGGTCGGCAGACCTGCGCGGTCAAGGCGTTCCCGGATGGCCTGTACCTGTCCGTCCATCATGGCCGACGGCGCAACGAAATCGGCGCCCGCCACCGCATGTTGATACGCCATTTCAGCCAGCAGCGGCAGCGTCGCGTCGTTGTCCACGTCGTGTTGCCGAATCAGTCCGCAATGGCCGTGTGACGTGTATTCGCACAGGCAGACATCCGTAAAGACCGTCACCTCCGGGAAATGCCGCTTGATGGCGCGTACAGCCCGGCAAATAAGGCTGTCGGGCGAAGTACCCTCGCTTCCGCGTTCGTCTTTCTGCGCGTCGGCAATCACGCCGAAAAGCAGCACCTTGTCGATGCCCAACGCACCCAGCGTGGCGACGTCTTCCAGTAACCGGTCGGTCGACAGGCGGTAAATGCCGTCCATCGCGGCAATTTCCTGCCGGACGCCTTCGCCCTCCGTCACAAAGTACGGGTAGATGAAATCGCTTGCCGGGAGGCTTACTTCGGCATAGCGGTCGCGTACCGCCTGCGTTGTCCTGTATGTTCTAAACCGTTTCATGCAATTCGGATTTCAGTTTCTCTCCGGTTGTCTTTCCCCTGGCAACCAATTGCACGCCCGATGGAAGGGCGCCGTAGAGCCGGATAAAAGCATCGACTCCCGAAGGCGAGGTGAATATAATCTTTGCGAAGCGTGACAGGTCGGTTTGCTTCGCATGGGCGTTCACCCGGTTACGGTAAACCGGAATGTCCGTCACGTCGTGTCCCTGTCCGGTCAGCGCCTCCGAAAGGTATTTCAGTCCCCTGTCCGAGCGGGGCAGGAGGATGCGCTGAGCGGTCAAGTCCATCGTGGCAAAAGCCTCGACCAGCCCCTCCGCCGATTCGGCTGGAGGCTGGAGGTCGGGATAAATGCCGTGCCCGTGAAGCCCGGACGACGTCGTCTTTCCGACAGACGCCACCCGGATACCGGTCAAGGCGCGGAGGTCGATGCGCCGTTCCCGGCAGGCTTCAAAGAAGGCTTGTACTCCGTAACGGCTGGTGAACACCAGCCAGTCAAACGACCGGATGACGTCTAACGCGGCAGCCAGCGGCCGGTTTCGGGGAATCTTTTCGATTTGAATCAGGGGCGTATGCGTGAGGTTCGTGTAACGGGCATATTCCTGTGCGGAAGTACCGGTCACCAGTACCGGCTGTTTGTACCGGTCGCCGTTTCCGAAGGCGACGACTTCGCCAATGACGATGAGGATGGGTGTCGGATAATGAATGACCGAATACTGCAACTCCTTCAGCGAAGAATAATACACCTGCTGACCGGGCAGCGAAACGTTGTGCACCAGCGCGACCGGCAGGTCTTCCCGCCGTCCGGCGGCAATCAGTTTCGCGGCAATGGCAGACACATGTGCCCCGCCCATGTAATAGACCAGTGTGTCGGCATCGGGAACCGGCGCCTCCGCACCTGCATGTCCGGTGACGAACGCGACGGACGAAGCTGTCCCGCGATGCGTCAGCGGAATATGTGTACAGGCAGCCAGCGCGATGCCCGACGGAATGCCCGGAATGACGGCGACTTCTATCAGACGGCTTTGCAGGAAGTCGATTTCTTCCCGTCCGTGCGCAAAAATCATCGGATCGCCGCCCTTGAGCCTGACCGTGTTCCTGCCGGAGACGGCTGCCCGGTAAACAAGTTCATTGATTTCTTCCTGCCGGAAACGATGCGCGCCTTTTCGCTTGCCGACGCAGACCTTCTCGCCCGCGTAGCGGGACAGGAAGGCGTGGTCTGTCAAGTCGTCATAAAAAATCACGTCGGCCTGCGCCAGCGCCTTGTCGCCTCCGAGGGTCAGCAAATCGGGATGGCCGGGGCCGAATCCGACCAGCGTTACCTTGCCATAACGGAGACGGCGAATGTCGCACGCAGCAAACAGCGCTTTGACCTCCGGACGGTCTTTCCGTCCGACGATGGCCAAATGTCCCTGCAGGGGATGCACCCGGAAGGGCAGAATCCCGGCAATCCGATCGTCCAAGCCCAGCCGTTTCAGGGCGCAGGTGGCCACGACAAGAGCATCGACATGGCCGTTGTCTACCTGCGCGATGCGTTCGCCGATGGAGCCGCGGATGCTTACGATTTCCAGGTCGGGACGGTGTTGCAGCAGTTCGTTCTTCCGCGCAACGGAACTCGTCCCTACACGGGCGCCCTGTGGCAACCTGTCCAGCGGCAGACGATCCCTGCTTACCAGCGCGTCGGTCTGGTCTGCCGCTTCCAGCAGGGCATAGACTTCCAGTTCCGAAGGGAGGGGATAGGGGAGATCTTTGGCGGAATGAACGGCTACATCGGCCTGGTTTCCGATTAATCGGGCATCCAGTTCACACGTAAAGAAATCGGGCATCCGTTCCGCCTCCCCCTCCAGTAATGAGATTTGCCTGTTTTTGTCGCCGAACGATTCGAGCGTCTCCAGACGGTAACCCATCTCCGGAAAAAACGAAAAAGCCTCCCGTACCTGCAATACCGCCAGGGGACTGCACCGACTGACTACTCTTAAAACGGTTCTTTTTGCCTTTACATCTTCACACATAAAATATTTCACCAAATTCAGGGTACAAAATTAAGCGGAACAAAAACGAACGCCAATACCATACAGGGGGTATATTACAACTGCCCGCGGTATAGTTTTGTGCAAAAACAGGTAGTTAGTAGTTAGTAGTCCCCCAATAAAAGCTTTACAGCCCACCTCAAATAACGGGTAGTTTCCCCAAGCCAGAAAAGCGTTATTTTTGCACACAAAAAAAAGTTTCGAGCAAAAGAAACCGAAAAATCTATGGCGCAAAGACGCCCTTTAGTAGTCTGGTTCAGACGGAAAAGAAGCCCAAATTGGTACTTTGATACCGTACAGGAGATTTTCCTAAACATCCAATCCGTCCATTGCTCGAAACTTAAATGTTGAATTTTTAATATTTACAACAGTGGACAAAAGCAGTCAAAAAAAATCAGCCGTAAAAAGAATTACGCAGTTTGAAATGCTCCGGTATCAGGTTGCCGGCATAGACGTATCGGACAACCATGGCATGATGGTTGCATATTCGCTAAACGAAAAAGAAATAGCGGTAGAAGAGTTTGGATGTTATACCTGCGATCTACACAGGCTGGTGGCCCGGTTGAAGGAATATCACATACAAAGTGTGGCGATGGAAGCCACGGGCGTATACCGGATAGCGCTGTTTCTGCTGCTCCAGGAAGAAGGATTCGAGGTATATTTGGTCAATGCCAGGCATGTAAAAAACGTGACAGGTCGCAAGAACGATGAGAGCGATGCGGAGTGGATACAGAAACTGCATCGTTGCGGTCTGCTGTCAGCCAGTTTTCAGCCCGACCGTCAGACCAAAGCCTTGCGTAGCGTAGTACGTCACCGTTCCAGCCTGGTGGAAGCCCGTTCGAGTTGTTTGAACCGGATGCAAAAGGCGCTCGAACAGATGAATATCAAGATTCATACGGTCATCAGCGATATAGATGGAAAGACCGGCTTGCGGATTCTGGAGGCCATATTCGAAGGCGAACGCGATGCAGAAACCCTGGCCAGCCTGTGTGACGGACGGATAAAAGCCTC
>JAITAY010000044.1 GCA_031283915.1 Tannerella sp. | reverse complement strand
AATCCTTACCTGATGGCCTATGAAAAACTGAACGGAATAGACAATAACAGGACCAATCTCATGCTTTCGGCCAACTGGCAGATACTTCCCTGGATGAAGGCTACCCTGCGTTCGGGAGGCGATTTTGCATTCAATCAAACGATAAGACAGGCGCCCATGTCCATCAATTCGCAAAGAGACTGGGGAGCGACCGATAAAGGGTATTATTCGGAACAGTATAATAACAGTTATAACCTCAACAACGATTTTTTGTTGCTGATGAACAAGGGATGGGAGAAATTTTCCGTCGACGGCTTGCTGGGCGGTTCGATGTATATGACCCGATCCCGATCTGTTTCGGCCACGTCGAGAAACGGATTGTCGGTACCCGGATTTTATTCGCTGGCCGGATCGGTAGAAAGTCCTTCCGTGGGGTGGGGCATCTCGAAAAAACAGGTAAACAGTCTGTTTGGAAAGATAACACTGAGTTACCTGAATGCGTTCTACCTGGATGCAACGGGACGTAACGACTGGTCGTCGACCCTGCCGCCCGACGAAAATTCCTACTTTTATCCCTCGGCAGCCGGCAGCGTTGTCATGTCACAGCTTGTACGGATGCCCCAGTGGCTGCCTTTCTGGAAACTGAGGACTTCGTGGACGGTCTCGAAAAGCGACCTGGGTGTTTATGACCTGAATCAGGCGTACTCGATAAGCAATAACGTATGGAACGGATTGAATACGGCGTCCTACCCGACCTATATCCGGGGCGAAGTCAAACCGATTACCCACCGGACATGGGAGTTCGGAACAGCGCTGTATCTGTTGAAGAACAGTCGACTGAAGCTGGACTTGAGTTATTACGACAAGCTGACGTATAACAATACGACGCGGGTTTCCATTTCGCCGCTTTCGGGTTATACCCAGAAATTAGTAAATGTCGACGAAGAATATGTCCGCAGGGGTTTTGAAATCATGCTTAACGCCATACCCGTACAAACGCGAGACTTCACCTGGAACGCGGTTGTCAACTGGAGCGCTTCCCGGAGATATTATGCAAATCTGGACGAACAGTACAGCGCGGATAATTTATGGACAAAGAAGGGAGGCCGTACGGACGTCGTGACGGGTAGCAGGGTGAACCGGGATTCCGCGGGGAATCTGATTCTTTACGGCGGTATGCCGCGCAGGGAAAGCTACAGTTATGTGCTTGGATACAGCGACCCGGACTGGGAATGGGGTTTTATCAATACGCTTCGCTACAGGAACGTAACGCTGAACATCGGTTTTGACGGCCGCATGGGTGGCATGTCCGACAATGTTACCGTTGCGAGGATGTGGCAAACCGGCGTTCATCCGGAGACGGATACGCAGTGGCGCTACGACGAAGTGGTGAACGGTAATCCGAAGCCCTACCTTGCTCCGGGCGTAAAGGTCGTTTCGGGCAACGTGACGTTTGACAAATACGGGCAAATCACGGAAGACACCCGCGAATATGCTCCCAACGACGTCTATGTTTCCTACGAAAACTATATCAAGAACGGCTATCGCAACGATCCGGCAGTCTATATGAAGGATGAAACATTCTTCAAACTCAGGGAGCTGTCTCTCGCTTACGACCTGCCCAAGGCTTTGGTGCAAAAATGGAATCTCAATACGCTTTCCGTTGCCCTGGTCGGACAGAACCTGCTCCTCTGGGCAAAGGAATACAAATATGCAGACCCGGACAAGCACCAGGACGACCTGGCTTCGCCTTCCGTCAGGTATATGGGGTTCAATCTGAAAGTAGAATTTTAAAAAACAGTCATTATGAAAAAGTATTTATTATACAGTTTATGTTTTTTGATGTCGGTGTTTTTCCTGACTGATTGTGAAAGTTTTGAATATACGAATACCAATCCGAACGTATCCACCCAGGTAACGTCGGGTATGCTGGCGACCAGACTGCTGGTGGATATCACGCGGAACGGTTCCACTTCCCATGCACTTGGAAACAGTTATGTCAGTTGGCTGACCGACAATATGCATTCGAAAGAAATCTACTGGCTGGAAGTGGCCGAGTTGAACAGTATGTACAATAATTTCGGAAGAGCCAGTTTCGACCCTCTTACCCTGCTTAACAATATTGAGGCCATGATTGAGTTTGCAGGGGATAACGAAGCCGTCGTCAACTCATACCGTGCGCTGGGGCATTTTGTCCGCGCGTATATGTTCTGGCATCTGACGATGAAAGTCGGCGACATACCTTACGGCGAAGCCATGCAGGGCAACGCGGGAGTCTATTATCCGAAATACGACCGGCAGAAGGATGTATTTCTCGGTTTGCTGAACGAGTTGGACGAAGCCGACCGGCTGTTTGCTTCGGGCGCATCGTTCGATGGCGACATCCTGTACGACGGCGATCCGGCCCGGTGGCGAAAAGCCGTCAATGTCTTGCAACTTCGCCTGTTGATCTGCCTGTCGAACAGGGCTGACGATCCCGACCTGAATGTGAAGGGACGGTTTAAGACGGTCGCGAGCAGCCGTCCGCTCTTTGCCTCCAGTGCAGACAACTGCCAACTGGTATACGAAGACAGGGCGGGTATGAAATTTCCTTTCTACAAGGAAAATAACAACTCCGAACAGTTCTGTTACAGTTCGTCCGTTGTTGTCGATCTGTTGAAGCAACTCCAGGACAGGCGTCTTTTTTACTTTGCCACTACGACGCCGCAGTCGGTAAGTTCCGGCGTTTCGTCTTCCGAGTGGGAGGCTTACAACGGTGTGGATCCATCCAATACGGTCAATGAAATTCAGTCGGTTGTAACGGCCGGACAGGCCTCCCGCTTCAATCTGCGCTATTACGAACTGCCCGACTGCGAGCCTCATGCGATATTGAGTTATACCGAGCAGCAGTTCATGCTGGCGGAAGCAGCCGCCAGAGGCTGGATCGACGGCAACGCGCAGGCGTATTATGAAGAAGGGATTCGCGCCGCAATGACGTTTACGGCCGAAAACACGCCGGATAATCCCAATTATCATCATAATATGAAGATTACTGAAAGCTACGTCGATTCCTATCTGCAGGAAGACGGGGTGAAATTCCCGGCGAACATCGACGAGCAGATTCATCACATTATGATTCAGAAGTACCTTGGGAATTATCTGCAGTCGCCGTGGATTAGTTTTTACGAATGCAGGCGGACGGGTATCCCTGCGCTGCCGGTCAATCCGCTCTCCAACCTGAATGTGCCTGGAGACAGGATGCCGATACGCTGGATGTACCCGCAGGTGGAGTATAACATCAACGGCGAGAACGTTAAGGCCGCCGTTGCCGCTCAATTCAATGGAGTTGACGACAATAACGGCGTAATGTGGATTTTGCAAAAGTGAGACATTTCTGCCGGAAAACCCTCGAATCCGGGGCGAACGCATCTTTTATCGGATGCGTTTGCCCCGCTCAGGGTATACGACCCTGTATTTTTCGCAAACCCTGTCTTTTTGAATATAATTATTACATTTGCACAGAAATATAAAATGAATGAAATGAAACGAATGAAATGGAACAAATTAATTGGAATGAACCGATTGATCATGACGGCAATCGTTGTTTTCGGGTGTGTGTTTTATTCCGGGTCACTGTCGGCGCAAGATGGAAAGCATAACGCAGCATTACCGCGTTTTGCAGTGATTTCCGACACTCATTTCGAGAATAACTGCGGCGAGGGAGCCAAAGTCAAAGTTCCCAAGGCGCTGAAGAATCTTTTGAGTAAAACGCCTTTGGTCGATGCCGTTTTTGTAGTCGGCGACCTGACCGACCGCGGAAAACCCGAAGAATACGACCAGTTGCTGTCGGTTTTCGGCGATACGAACAACGTTCCCAAAGGCGTTGCCGTGTATTATATGATGGGATTCAACCACGACAAGTCGAGTTCGAACGGGGTTGAGGTATATCTCGATAAAGTGAAACAGCCATTGCATCAATACGTAGAAATTAAGGGCTATCCGTTTATTACCATCAGCGAAGGCGGCAAACATCCCGGCGCTCACAACGACGAAGCGCTGAAATTCTTATCCGCCAAGCTGGCTGATGCGTCAAGGCAATATCCCGGAAAACCGGTTTTTGTCTTTATGCACGTCCCGCCGCTGAACACCTGCTACGGCTCGTCGGAAAGCGAAGGATGGGGTACGGACGTGTTTGCGCCCGTGTTGAGTCAATATCCGCAAGTGATTGTCTTTTCGGGACATTCGCACTTCCCGCTGGGCGACCCGCGTTCGATTCATCAGGATAAATTCACCGCAATCAACGACGGAAGCATCACGTATAGCGAAGTGGAACCCAAGGTCGTCGA
>JAITAY010000390.1 GCA_031283915.1 Tannerella sp. | reverse complement strand
GAGATGGAAAACAGCCGAGACAGAGATGCAGGAAGACCTTAAAGGGATAAAAATCAAAGCTACGGAATGGACAGAGCCGATTATCGTAGAAGGTACTAACAGAAATCCATACATGCAGGAAGATTATCAAAACAAAACAGATGCGGATGGATTTATCACAGTCGAAAAAGGACGTTTGTTCGACACGAATAAACATTATTTATTACCTTTGCCGACAAAAGAAATTTTAATCAATCCTAACCTGAAACAGAATCCTGGTTGGTAATTTTATAAACAGGAGCTGTTAAAAAAATGAACAGCTCCTATTATATTAACGTATAAAATAAATTTAGTATGAACAAAATGAATATGTCAACTGTACTTTTCTTGCTGGCTGTTTTATTGTCTGCAAGTTGTGTACGTAAGTCTTATGAAGTAGTTGTCCCCGACTCGGATTTGGCGGGCAAAAATGAAATCACCTTTTTGCTTGACGGCAAGAAAGGTCAGTTCAACGTGCAAGCGACTTTGGATGCGAAAGCGGAGGGTGATGCAACCGTCCGTTTCTATGTGATAACGAGCAAAGGGGTGGCATTCAGGAGTGGAGATATGCATAAGGGTGATACGGGGGCGGCTGTGAGCGTTGACCTTAAGGGTGTTACGGAGTTGTGCCTTTATGCAGAGCCGGTGAAGGGAGATAAAGCCATTCAAAAGGTTGCCTGGAAAGACGCCCGGTTTGTTGTTCAAACGGAGCCGGTGCTCCAAACGCCTGCCGCCGAAGAACCGTATATTCTCACGCCTGCCCCTGCTGCCGTACCTCGTATCAATGGCGCCAAAATTGTCGGAGCTTCTGCCCTGAAGCCGTTTATGTTCAACATAGCGACTACGGGCGAGCGACCTCTCAGGTTTGAAGCAACTGGATTGCCTGAAGGACTGACGCTTGACGCCGGGAAAGGACTGATTACGGGCGTCGCTACGAAAGAGGGGCGATACATCGTACCGGTGACGGCAAAGAACAGCAAGGGCGAATGTCGCGATACGCTCGAAATCGTGATCGGAGGTGAGCTGGCACTCACTCCACACATGGGATGGAATAGTTGGTATTGCCATCAAACACGTGTTACTCAAAATATTATGGAGAAGAGCGCTCAGGCCATGTATGACAAAGGCTTAATTAATTTCGGCTACACATTCGTCAATATTGATGACGGGTGGGAAGTCAAGGTCAACAGCGACGACCCCATGCTGGGCGGGCAGGTGCGTAATCCGGACGGTACCATCCGCACCAATAAAAACTTCCCTGACATGCGCAAGATGACTGACTACATCCACAGTCTCGGACTGAAGGCGGGGTTGTATTCATCGCCAGGATGGGCTACATGCGCGGAATATGCGGGTTCTTTAGATCATGAAGTTCAGGATGTGAAGTCTTACTGTGACTGGGGATTCGATTTTTTGAAATATGACTGGTGTTCTTACGGGAGGGAGGTTAAGCATCCGGTTTCGCAGGAAGATTTGAAGAGGCCTTATATACTCATTGACAGTATACTGAGACAGGCAGACAGAGACATTATCCTGAATTTATGTCAGTACGGCATGGGCGAAGTTTGGAAATGGGGTAAGGAAGTGGGCGGTCATTCGTGGCGCACGGCAGGTGATATCGGATGGAGCACTTCGGAATTGATAAACAGCATGTTTACAGCTGGTTTCTTTCAGGAAACAATTCGTCAATACACCGGTCCCGGCGGCTGGAATGACCCTGATTATCTGCTTTTCGGTAAGATATGGAACTGGGAGGAAGAGCGTGACGTACTGTCACCGATGTCTCCGAGTGAGCAATATACCTGCATGACGTTATGGTGCATGATGTCGGCGCCCCTGATTTTCAGCGGTGAATTGGTCTCGCTCGATGAGTTTACGCAAAACATCCTTTGCAACGCAGAAGTGATCGACATCAATCAGGACAAGCTCGGAAAATCCGGATATAGCATTTATAAGCAGGATTTTACGGAGATATGGAAGAAAGAATTGCATGATGGCTCAACGGCTATTGCTATCTTCAATAAATCACCATTTAAATCCTTGGTATCGATTGATTGGAGGTCGCTCGGCTATGACGCTAAAAACACCGTCCGCGACCTCTGGCGTCAGCAGGATCTCGGCGTAACTACGAAGACCTCGCAGTTCGAAATTCCAAGACACGGATGTGTGCTTTTGAAAGTAAGATAATGAGAATGCGATCCGGTGTTGTTCGTCAATTCGTGAGTCCGTAGCACGGTCGGGCTACTCGCAATCAAATGACAGTAAGACTGTTTTTTTGTTCTGCGCAGTACCATACAGCAAATCATACGCTGTTCGGATTTGAGAAACCGATTGACCCGGACGGCAAATGTATAAACCCTTAAAACCATGCTTGACGAAAGGAGGTAGAAACAGGAGCAGGGATAAGAGAAACAGAATGAGAAACTTTTAAATTAAAAAAAATGGCGAAAAGTAGAAGAAATGTGGTTACCCAGGGATTGAGCGGGACCATAGGCACATTAGTCTTCAGCCAGCGTGGCGGACAGACGATTGTGAGAATGCGTCCCCAACAGGGACACCACACATTTTCAGAAGAACAGAAAGAGCATCAGCGTCGCTTTCAACGGGCGATTCTGTACGGGAAAACGGCCATTGCCGATGCCGAGACGAAAGCCGGTTATCAGCAGGCGGCCAAACCCGGTCAGTCGGCATTCAACGTAGCCGTGGCCGACTTCTTCAATGCACCCGTGATTGAGCGCATCGACCTTTCGAATTATACGGGTAAGGCCGGCGATACGATTCAAGTATATGTATACGATGATTTTGCAGTGAAAGAAGTCAGGATCAGGATTAGCAATGCCGACGGTTCCCTCGTAGAAGAAGGCGCCGCCCGGACGGATGCCATTGGGTATGAATGGACTTACGTCGCCACACAGACCAACGAAAGTCTGGAAGGCGACCGGATAGAAGTCTTCGTATCCGACACGCCCGGCAATGTGACGCACGAGGAACGCGAGTTATAAGCGTTTACGGAAAGAAAGGAAAGGGCGGGTTTTGCAGAAAACGCGCCCTTTTGGTTTTGAGTATAGAACAAGTATAGCTGAAGTATAGGTGAAGTATAGAATGAGGATGGGAAGAACCGGATTCCTGTACAAATCCTTATGGATAAAAATGTCATGCGAACACTGTTCTTTGGGTGATCGTCCATGTAAAGACATAAAAAACCAGCCCGTTGTGTTTTTCCTGCGTTTGGCCGGGTCACTGAAAACCCTGTTACGGGAAATACACTTGTTGTGACATACAAACTGTTTGAATGGTCGCATCCAGCTCCTTAGTGTTCGTAATGGTCGAAAAACGTTTTCAGGGTCATTCGCTGTGTTTCAAAAAAAGCAATCCGTTCTTTTTCCGCACTGCAGGATATGAGCGTGGATGTTCTTTTCAACCCCTGCACCCAGGCCTTCATTCGTTCGCAAACCGACTTCTCTAATGAAGTTATCGCACCCACACTGAAAGAACTTATCATGGAGATATTCTCTATATCGGAAAAGAGGTAATAGTAGGTAGTTTCAAAATTCAGGCTGGAAACATATATATCTACTTTGTTTCCGTTGTTGTAAGCGCCCTGAATAGCTAATTTTTCCAGGCGCTTCAGAAAGTATTCAATTTCCTTTTTCATCAGCAGCATATCCGCGTCTGTCATCAGATGGATGCTGTGAAAATAATTGATGTCGTTCAGCATATATGTCAAAAAGAGTTCGTCCCAAATATAATACGTATACTTAATAGACATCACTTCCTGCAAAAATTGTGCATTCAGTTTCTTTTGGCGCTCATTGAATGAAATTTCGGAAAAAGGCACTGGATTGTATTTGCTGGTTTGGTACATCCATTTCAGGATATAGAGGTAATAAAACGGCTCGTGAAAGACCGCAAAGTGTAACGGGATAATGGTGGCGATATAGCCAAATTCGGAGTACGGCAAATTTCCGGCTCTTCGAATGGCGGCAATGTAATCTGCTGTCATTTTGTAGTCAATCTCTTCCTGTTCAACATAATCCTGTACGTGAAGGGAAAAAGGATAGCTCCGGTAGGGCGATACGATGCCTGCAACATAATCTAGTGAAATGTCCAGCTTCTTGGAGATGGTGGCCATTTCGGCAAACGTAAAAAAGACTTCACCACGTAACCGCCTGTATATAGCCTCTTTCTTAATAGATAAGAGATCGGCGAGCACGGAGGCGAAATTCGCTTTATCCGATATTTTTTCTTTGGCTATTTCTATGAATTTCTCATGTAGCTCCTTGTCCATATTTATCATATATCCAGCGAATAAAAGAAATATAAAGTATTCATACGACTTTCCTGATTTTGCCACGAATATAAACAACTAAATTCATATGTTCGATATATTATATCATAAAAAAAGCAATAAATAACCAACGATACTTCTCCTCTCTTGAGTCAAGTACCATTAAAGAAATATTGACGCTTCGCTCAAATGCATGAAACAGTCGTAGGAAAGGGCTAACTCTTTTTTGAGGCGCTATTATCCCAAAATGTCCATTAGGCGTAAAGGTCATCCGGTTTCGTATCTTCCAGTGATCGAGGCGATTCGCAGTACATCTGCGAGTCGCTTTTTTGTTTCAGCAGGATGGCCTGTCAGGTTACAGCGTTAAGGCCTGTCGGGTTACAGCGTTAGTGTGTGTCGATGTACAGCGTTAGTGTGTGTCGATGTACAGCGTTAGCGTGTGTCGATGTACAGCGTTAGTGTGTGTCGATGTACAACGTTAGGTGTGTTAGGCAGCAGCATAGCTTCTTCTCCAGCATTTCCTCCGGACGAACGGATGACTTTTACGCCTAATGGAGATTTTAGGATTATTTTTTCCTGCTGTGCAGCCTTCGTTTTTCATAAATGTTTATGCATCAAGTTGGAAATATCATCGCCTCCGGCTGGAAAACATGTTTTCTGACGAGAATACCTGTTTTCCGGCCAAGGGACATGACTTCCGGCAGGCAAATATCTATCTAATGATTCCTTTTCCCCGAAGCCGGAGCAATTTTCTGGAAAGTACCTGAGTAGTTACGGCAAAGGAAAAACAATGCCCTTTGTACGAAAAATAAGCTTAACGTACAAAGGACATAAAAAGCAGCTTCGAACGGAATTTTATTCTTCCAGCAGATTGACTTCCTTGATGTTTCCCGTTTGCGGATTCACCCGAAGTGTTTGGATCTCAAACGGTTTGATATTCCCGCGCCAGGAAATGTTGACCGACGGGAATCGCAACACAGGTGCGGCAGCCTTTCCGAGCGTTTCCACCAGCCTGATAACAAGATCGCTCCCCGTTTCGGACTGCTTGATAGCCGAAACGATGACATTCGGCGTATTAATAGCCAGAAAAGAGGCCGATTTGGGCATCGTACCACGATGGATACCCTGGTAGGTGATCACGGGCGGTGCAATAAATTCTTCGGCCATGCGCGGCACGTTGATGTCCTGCCAACTGCCTTTGTGCGGTACGAGCAAGAGACGGAGCGTCTGGATGCCTTGATCCATCCAGAGGACTTCGGTATCCGGCGCCAGCTTGGACAACGGAGAGGGACCGTGATGCGCATAGGGCGCCGAACGGGTGACGGTGATGCGCAGGTCGTTCTCCTGGACGTTGTAGCCGTATTTGGCATCGTTCAGCACCGTTAAGCCGTAGCTGTCGGCGCCGCGTTTGCCGGTCACGTCAATCCATCGCTGTCCGGGATCTTCCTCGCCGTTCGGTTTGCGAACGATCACGCCGTAAGGTGTTTCATAGGTCGGAACGGGCGATTCCACATCTACCGGAAAAGAGAATTTCAGCATTTTCAGGCGTTCATGCCAGTTAAGCGATACCAGGGCTTCAATCTGGCGCGAACCGGAAGTCAGCAACCAGTCGACGGTCATGTCCGAATTACCCCAGGCGCTCTGTACACGTACCCCGGCACGCAACGCGCCTTTTTCCAGCACAATGGTCTTTGCCTTCCCGAAGGCGCCGATCTCGCCTTTCGTCACGTAGTTGTATTCCGTAGGCGCATTCTTGGTAAAATCGCGGACATCGTGGCTCCACGTATCGCTCGGGTCGTCGATGATCACGCCTTTGCAACCCGTTGCTCCCCCTTTGAATACGTCGCGGCCTGCTTCCTTGTCATAGATGCCGATTTCGCCGTTGGGAGAGAACGTGATACGGTAAAATTCGTTTTCCAGACGGTTTGCGTCCGCGCTGACTTTTGACTCGGCAGGCGTGGCCTCGCCTTTGCGGATGCGGAATTGGCGGTAGCCCAGCGGAGGCAGCGTCGCATTGAACAGGATGCGCCGGCGTCCCGTCACCGATTGCGCCTGGATGTATTGCGCCGGCAACGACTGTCCGCGGTCGTCCGTCACTTGTGGCGAAGGAATGTGGTTCAGGTCGTATTCCATATTGGCGGTGACTTCCCATGCGTGCGGGTTGAATGCCACAAGGTATTCCGATTCGGGATCTTCCGACGGAATCTGCCACTCAAGTTTCTGGATGGCCAGCGCCGCAGCCGTATGCGCGATGTTGAGGGCGTATTGGTGTCCCTCCAGGGCATCTTTTGAATGTACCGCCAGCGAACTGCCGGCCAGACTGTCGTGGAACTGCAGGAACAGGATTTGCTTCCAGGCGTCCGTGAAACGCTCTTTCGGATAATGGGCTTTCCAGATCACTGCGCCGACTGTTGCTATTTTTTCGGCCGTCACCAGGGCGGCTTCACTCAGGCGGTTGTTCTTTTTGATGGCGCTTTCGGCTGAATAGCAGCCTACGGCATGATGCTGCAAATCGTCTTTCACCGTGGGCAGGTTTAACCCTTTCGCACGGACGTCTTCGAAATAACGGTCTACGGAACTGTAGAACACTGTCGGCGCACCTTTTTCCGTCTTCAACCCGTTGATGGATTCGATGTTGATTTTTGTCGGGCCGCCGCCGTGGTCTCCCACGCCGAAAAAGGCCATGAAATCCATCATCGGCTGTTCTTTGGCGATTTTCAATACATCATTGATGCGACGATTCACGTCCCTGCTCTCGTTGTAACTGTGCTGAATGCGATAGGTCAGTACTTTCGATCCGTCCGGCCCTTCCCACCAGAACAAATCGGCAGGAATCGTTTTCTCATGCGGTGCGGGACGCATGAAAACATAATTTTCCATTCCTTGTAAACGGATGATTTGCGGCAACGTGCCCGGATGGCCGAATGAATCGGGATTAAATCCAACTACGGCGCGTTTGCCGACAAGCTTTTCCAGCGTGAGTTGTCCATACAGACCCTGACGCACCATCGCTTCGCCAGACGGAAGGTTCATGTCCGGTTCCACCCACCAGCCGCCCACCACGTTCCATCGCCCTTCGGCTATTCGCTGACGTATTTCGGTCAACATTCCGGGGTCGTTGTCGGCTACCCATTGGTAAAACTGGGCCGAACTGGCGGTAAAGACCAGATCGGAAGTCTCTTTCATCCGGTCAAGCGCTGATCGGAACGTGCTGTGCACCACCGCAACACCCTCTGTCCATGGCCATAACCATACCGGATCGATATGCCCGTGACCAATCATGTAAAAACGGTGTTTTCCGGCATCTTTCGGCCATGGACTGACGGCCGGACTGGCCAGGAGACTGGTGACCGGAGTGAGCGCAAACGCGGTGGCGCCAGCTGCTGTCCGGTTGATAAAATCCCTGCGGGAGATAGAATTTGTATTCATACCATTAAAAATTACGATTTATGTGTACCTAACGTGTAAGAGAAGAAAAACCCCTAAAAAATAACAGCTTCGTTTCTGCCCGTCCGCTCAACATCAAATGATCGCACATACCATTGTCAGTCTTCCGGACGGTATATGTCCGGGTTCGATTTGACATGAAAAATACGTTTATACTGTGCGCGATGTAATTTAGTGATATCGGTATCACCTGTGCGGGCTCCTGCGCCATTCGCATATAACCACGGAAGTACCGTGAGTTGCGCGGCTACGTTCATGAGCGCAGTGTGGTACAGAAACAGAAAAACGAGATCCTGACCTGCATAGAGCGTCTTCTGACAGCGATGAACATCTAACTGCAGCATTATGTCAGCGATATAGAGGGGAGGAGCGAAGAAAGTGTTGCACGCCATCTCTCATTGGGAACAGACGATCCCCCAAAAGCGGTAGACCTTGACGAGAGGAGCGTTTCAAGAGCAGACACGAAGACCTGCAGGCGTTCCTGAAAGGAAACTGGAGGAGTATGATTTTTTTGTCGGTCAGATGAAAAAAACAGGAAGTCTGCATAGAAGGAATTCCTTCCGGCAGAAGACAGGCGGTAAATACATCGGCAATCAAACACGCCGCACGGGCAAAATATCAAAAAATCATCCCGTGCGTAGTATAGTTACTCCTTGAAATCGTATTATTTTTGATTGTTTGATCGTTGACAAAATAAGACTAAAAAGATTTGTGTAAATCTATAAGGATTTGTGTCTTTACGCGGTATCATTTAAGGAGCGATTAATTGAAAAAGGGTACCCAAAAAGTCGGACACCCTCTTCTTCTATTATGGAAGCATTTTTACTCTTATTACTTTGCAAAATAATCCTTCACTTCTTCATTCGGGATCATTTCTTCCTGAAAGATATACGCGCCGGTTTTCTGTGATTTAACCATTTTAATCACCTTGGAATAAGTGCGTCCTTCCCCTTTCTTAAACGTTGCAACTGCCTTCTTTGCCATGGGATAATATCTCCTGTTATTTAATTTCCTTATGGACTGTCATTCTTTTCAATACAGGATTATACTTTTTCAACTCCAAACGTGAAGTCGTATTTTTCCTGTTTTTCGTTGTAATGTATCGCGACGTGCCAGGCAAGCCGCTAGCCTTGTGTTCCGTACACTCCAAAATCACCTGTACTCTGTTACCTTTTACTTTCTTAGCCATTTCCTCTTCCTCCCTGTTTGTGTTATCTTAAAGAGAATCTATAACAGATAGATTTCCCTTGTCTGCCGCTGATTTGAGCGCAGCATTCAGACCCACCTTGTTAATCAGGCGCAATCCTGCTGCCGAAATCTTCAAATTAATCCAGCAATCCTGTTCTACCCAATAAAATTTCTTCGAAAACAAATTCACATTGAATTTACGTTTCGTCCGCTTGTTGGAATGAGCAACATTGTTGCCCACCATCGCTTTTTTTCCTGTAATTTGACAAATCTTAGACATTACTATTATATTTCTTTCAAATCATTTTCTAATTCAGGGCGCAAAGGTAAATATATTTTTTAAATATGCAAACTTTCCAACCCTACTCATTACAAAATAAACTTTTTCACATCCAACGGATTGTGAGAACGCAAACATATCTTCGTACGCAGGATGAGATTTGAACTCACACACCGTTACCGGCACTACCCCCTCAAAGTAGCGTGTCTACCAATTCCACCACCTGCGCATAGAGAAAGGTGCCCAGAACAGGACTCGAACCTGCACAGCTATGAACCACTCGCACCTGAAACGAGCGCGTCTACCAATTCCGCCACCTGGGCTTGTTTCCTTTATGTACTTGGAAAAGAACAATCTCTATATCGTTCTCGTTTACTTCTGAAATAGAAGAGAAGGTATTTTCACCGCCGGTCCGAAAGAAATCCGTCAGAGATAACATCTTCTTTCCCAGTCAGCCCAACTATCGTTACTCGTTATTCCTCCTTGCATTTCGGGTGCAAAACTACATATTATTCCTGGAACAGCCAAATATTTGATACGTAAAATTGCTTTTTTCTTGTACAAGGAACATGACTGCTTAATTAGTTTCATCATTTATCATTATTTGATGTCCTTTGGAGACTTGTGTGTGGAGTGTCGCGCCGTATCCGCAAGCTGAAGCGCAATGTTATCAAGTTAAGGACGATTAAACAAAAAGCCATTTTTCGATCGTTTTTCACCGGGGAACACTTACACTAAACAAGCCTTTTGTGAGCAGCGGGCAAAATTAAAGCCGGTATTCTTTCATGACTGGAATCAAGTCCTGATTTCCGGGTTTTACCGCCATTACAGAGAAAATGTAAAGAAATGGAAAGGCATGGTTCTATTGGCAGCGGACGGCAGCACGGTTTCCCTGCCGAAGAGCGAAGCCTTGAAACGGGAGTTCGGTATGGCAAGTAATCAACAGGAAGGCATGGAGAACGCCACTGCCCGCGTAAGCATTTTATATGATGTGCTCAATGACATCGTCCTGAAAGACATACTTCATCCGCTTTTTGTATCGGAAGAAACGGTACTGCCGGAATGCCTCTCGGGGTTATCCTTAGACGACAAGCTGTTATTATTTGACAGAGGGTATCCAAGTTATTGACTGATGTACCTGTTAATCCAAAAGGGGGCGAAGTTTGTGATGCGTGTTCAGTGCAATGCCAGCAATACGGTGATACGTTTTTTGGAATCGGATTTAACCGATTCAACCCGGAAATGGTATCCGTCATACAAATCGTTGAAAAGATGAAGGGAGATGGGGATAGCAATATCCGGCGACACCCTGGCGGTGCGAATGGTAAAGATTTTGCTGGATACGGGGCAGCAACCGTGTTAATTACCAATTTATATGATAGAGCATCCATCAGTAAGGATGATTTAAAAGAGGTGTATCATCTGTGCTGGGGCATAGAGACTTGTTATGGCTACCTGAAAGAGGAACTGCAAACCGGTCAGTTTAGCGGTATCCGACAGATTTGCATAGAGCAGGATTTTGCAGCCACGCTGCTCCTGTTCAACCTTCAGAGCTTGATAGGGAAGCAGACGGAACCCTATGTAGAGGCTGTCAGTCGAAAAAGAAAATATCGCTACAAAGTCAGTAAGAACATCTCCCGGGCTTGGCTAAAGAACAGGGTCGTATGTCTGTTTATATGCCGGGAAAGTCATCGTATCCCGCGATCTTTGGCAGATATTTGGAACCGGTAAGAGATAATCGGAAGTATCCGAGAAGAAAAAAACGAAGGCCCAACTGCAAATAGTATACTCTAACCAATTATAAACGTGCACTATGAGGCTTAACTTGATGACATTGGGCTTTAACAGACCGAAGCAGGCAAAAGCACAATCGGAAACAAAAACGTCATATCTATCAAAACTCACTATATCCGGCGCCGTTTTATTATTCACTTTTCGTCTTCTTCACTGATTGCCGTCACAGTGCTGGGCGATTTGGGGTTCCCGTTCTATCAGTGAACGTTCCGTCAGGAGGCATAAAGAGGAAGCACTGCGCAACTTTTGCACCGCATAAGACACATGGTTTTCATTTTCAATCTTTCATTCACAATTTTATCCTCCCCCGGAAGTATAGTTGACGGAGAAAGAGAAAGAAGGAGAGACGAATGAAACGGCAAAAAACCTGGAATATCCGTCGTTTACCCATTATTTTTTCTTCTTGCAGGCATTGTTTGTTTTTTTGCGGGCTGTATCATCCAAACGAATGTAAATGAGAAAAAGTATTGTTTTATCGGTGTGGAGTGTCTGCCTGCTTGCGGCCAGCGGGTTGCCGGCACAGACGCGCGACAGCCTCCCGCTGAGCTTTGTCAACGAAGTTTATTTCAAGGCGCCGGTGCTTGAGATTTTGCATGATTTCGAAACCAAATATGGCATGACGCTCAGGTACGATTCCGCACAGGTGACCGGTTACAAGTATGAGGGGACCTTCTACTATGCGCCGGTTCCGGAGGCTTTCAAACAGATAACGGACGGAATCAAAGGACTGTCGTATTATGTGGATGAGAACGGCGTCTATTGCGTAGTGCCGACCAAAAACATGCCCCGAAACCGTACCGGACTGGAAAACAAACGCTACACGGGCGAGGTGTCCAGGCGCAATCTCACCGTCACGGGACGCATCAAGGATCAGACCAACGGCGAGTTTCTGCCCTTTGCCACCGTGCACGTCGAAAGCCATCCCGCAATCGCAACCTCTACCAATACCGACGGCTATTTTACGCTCTATAACGTGCCCTCGGATACGGTCACTTTAATATTCCGATATCTGGGATACGAAACGCAATACTTTTACCTCTCGCCCGAGGTTGACATCCGGAATCTTTTCGTCGAATTACAGCCTGCCGCCAGCCTGCTCGACGAGATCGTCGTTGTGAGCGAACGGGAGGATGTGCTGAAAATCCCCGAATTTTCCATTGGTGTGATCCAGACCACGGCTGCGAAGATAGCCGATTTACCCGCTCTGGGCGAGAAAGACCTGTTTCGCACCTTCCAGTTGATGCCCGGCATTTCGGCAGCCAACGAATCGTCGGCCGGGATGTATGTGCGCGGCGGCACGCCCGACCAGAACCTGGTCATTTACGACGATTTTACGATTTATCACCAGGAACATCTGATGGGCGTTTTCAGCGCCTTCAATACCAATGCCGTCAAGGACGTACAACTGCATAAGGGCGGGTTCGACGCCAAATACGGCGGACGGCTGTCGAGCGTGCTGGAAATTGTCGGCAAGACCGGAAACGACAAGTCGTTCAATATCGGCGGAGACGCCGGATTTCTCGGCTTCAACGCTTTCATGGAAATGCCGTTCGGGAACGAAAAAGGCTCGTTCTTCGTGGCCGGACGACGCTCGTTTCAAAGCTTCATGTACGACAAGTTTACC
>JAITAY010000335.1 GCA_031283915.1 Tannerella sp. | reverse complement strand
TTCGTGGGCATCCCATATATCGAAATGCTCCAAAACATGCACAGGTACAAGCATACTGCTTATTGTCGAAAATAAACCCTCTATCGACGGGCGTTCTAATTTCTTGCGTCCCATTTTTTTTTCAGTTTTGTAAAGCACAAAGGTACTCAATAAAAATCAATAGCACCTCAAAAAAAAGATTTAACCGTTATTTGGGGTGGGCTGTAAAGCTTTTATTGGGGGACTACTAACTACCTGTTCTTACGCAAAATCTTCCCGCACGCAGTATAACAACAAATCGTAAGCCTAAAGGCAATATATATTAGCCTTGAACTTACAAATTGTTACTTTTCAAAAAGTGCTTCTGACTTTTTGTTTAGTCCCCAAGAATAAGGATTGGGTAAAGCCCATGCGAGCTGTAAGCAGATGGCCGGTTTCATCATTTATCATGCATCATTATTTGACGCCCAATACCCAATAATATGAAATCAAATCCGTTGTAAACTCAGGGGTTTTTAGTACCTTTGCGGCCAGAAAAAGTAAAACAGTATAATTCATAAGACTATGAAGCAATATAAGTTAGTGAACAATGTATTGGGATGGGTCGTTTTCCTGATAGCATCCTATACCTATTTAGCGACGATTGAGCCAACAGCCAGTTTCTGGGATTGCGGGGAGTTCATTCTTTCAGCATACAAACTGGAAGTCGGCCATCCGCCTGGAGCGCCGTTCTTCATGCTGACGGCCAACCTGTTTACGCAACTGGCATCCGATCCGTCAAAGGTAGCCATGATGGTGAACAGCATGTCGGCACTGTTCAGTGCACTGACGATTTTGTTTCTGTTCTGGAGTATCACTCGCCTGACGCGGCGAATTGTATTGAAAAAGGACGAAAACGCATACACGCCGGGGCATACGATTCTGGTAATGGGTTGCGGTCTGGTCGGATCGCTGGCCTATACGTTCAGCGATACATTCTGGTTCAGTGCGGTGGAAGGTGAGGTCTACGCCTATTCGTCGCTGTTTACGGCGGTAGTCTTTTGGCTGATTTTGAAATGGGAGGAAGTGGCCGACCGTCCTCATGCCGACCGGTGGATTGTGCTGATTGCCTATTTCATGGGGCTGAGTATTGGCATCCACTTGTTGAACCTACTTTGTATTCCGGCTATTGTGCTGGTGTATTATTACAAGAAATTCCCAAACCCTTCCCTGAAAGGGATGTTGATCGCACTGGCCGTTTCGTTTGCCATTGTAGCCCTGATGATGTACGGTGTCGTACAGGGTCTGGTTGAGGTTTGCGGCGGATTTGAACTGCTCTTTGTGAACGTTTTCGGGATGCCGTACAATTCCGGCGTCTATGCCTACATTATTATTATTGCCGGCGTATTGTCCTGGGCAATTTGGGAGACGATGCGTACGGATGTGAACACGATGCGGATGAAAATCGCATTTATCTTTGCAATTACGCTTTTGGGCATCCCGTTCATCGGCAGCGGTTACCTGCTGGGTATCTTATTAATTATTACCCTGACCGCAAGCCTGTTCTACTTCAGGAAGGTAAATATCAAGACACTGAATACGATTCTCGTTTCGCTGATGGTCATCGTGGTAGGCTATTCGTCTTATGCGCTGATTCTGATTCGTTCGTCGGCCGACACGCCCATGAACCAGAATGCGCCGAGCGATATCTTTACGCTCCGCACTTATCTGGCACGCGAGCAATACGGTGATACGCCGCTCTTTTACGGGCAGACGTTCGTTTCGGACGTGAAACGCGAAAGCAGCGGTGCAAACTGCGCGCCCGTCATGGAAAACACCGTGCCCATCCGAAGCCGGGTCATCAAGAAAGACCCGGGCGAAAAGGATCACTATTATATTTCCACGTATCTGCCGAAATACAAGTATGTGGAAGAAACGGAAATGCTGTTTCCACGCATGTTCAGCGAAAATTCCGCACATATTAACGGTTACCGGTTCTGGGCGAATGTAAAGGGGAAACCGGTCAAATACACCCAGTGCGGAGAAACCAAAACGGTGATGAAGCCGACGTTTGTCGAAAACCTCCGTTTCTTTTTCAATTACCAGTTGAACTACATGTACTGGCGATATTTCATGTGGAATTTTGCCGGACGCCAGAACGATCTTCAAGGGCATGACGGAAGCATTCTGAATGGCAACTATCTTACCGGCATCAAAGCGATCGATACGTATCGAATAGGTCCGCAGGACGGTATGCCTTCCGACATTGAAGGAAACAAGGCGCATAATGTCTATTATATGTTACCTCTGTTGCTGGGACTGTTGGGAATCGGATTTCAGGTGTTCGGCGGCAAGAAGGGGATTCAGGGCTTTTGGATCACGTTTTTCCTGTTCTTCATGACCGGCATCGCGATTGTCATGTACTTAAATCAGACGCCCTATCAGCCGCGCGAACGGGATTATGCCTACGCCGGTTCGTTCTATGCGTTTTGCATCTGGATCGGATTCGGTGTGGCCACAGTGGCTTCCGCTCTGGAAAAATACCTGAAAGCGCCGGCTGTCGTAGCCGGGAGCATCGCTTCCCTGGTCTGTCTGCTGGTTCCGGTTCAGATGGTTTCCCAGACATGGGATGACCACGACCGTTCAAAACGTTCCGTTGCGCGTGATTTCGGCGCGAATTACCTGGAATCATGCGATCCGAATGCCGTCATTTTCACGAACGGCGATAACGACACCTTCCCGTTGTGGTATGCACAGGAAGTAGAAGGCATCCGTACCGACGTGCGGGTATGCAACACCAGTTACCTGCAGACGGACTGGTATACCGACCAGATGAAACGTCAGGCATACGAATCGGAGGCGCTCCCGATCTCGTGGACGCGGGACAAATACGTTCAAGGTACGCGAGACCGGGCGTGGATTTTCAACCGGATCAATCAAGTCGACCTGGGTACGGCGCTGGAATTTGTTCAAAGTGATGACTCGAAATACAAAAGATTACCCGGAATCGGCCAGAATATAGATTACATTCCGTCGGAAACGCTTATCTACAAAGTGGACTCGGCAGCCGTCGCGCAGCATAATGCCATCTGCCCGGAAGACAGGGAAGACTTGCTGAAGGAAATGGTCATTGATATCTCCGGAAAGACAGGGTTGGGCAAGGAAGCTCTGACAATTCTCGACATGCTTCATACCAACAACTGGAAACGGCCGATCTATTTTGCCATTACGGTGGATTCCGGACAGTTTGTCCGTCTAAGTCCCTATTTCCAAAAAACGGGTCTTGCCTACCGGATCACACCTGTCAATACGCAGGTCGAAGGCGTTCGTTCGATTGATACGGAAAAGATGTATGACAATGTGATGAACAAATTTAAGTGGGGAGGCGTGGATAAACCGGGCATCTATTTGGATGAAACGGTCATGCGCATGTGCAAAAGCTACCGGATGGTTCTGTTCGGAGACCTGGCTTCCGCGCTGGTTCAGGAGGGAAAGAACGAGAAGGCGCTGGCGGTATTAGACAAAGCCATGCAGGTGTTGCCGCCGGAGAACGTGCCCTACGACTATACGCTGCTGGGAATCGCCGAGGTATACATGACGCTGGGTCAAAAGGACAAGTGCGAACAAATCCTGAACGGCATAGCAAACAATTCCATGCGCTGCCTGCGCTGGTTCTTCAAATTGCGACCGGATCAGCTGGCCGGCGTACAAAGAGACTTTAAATTGCAAATGGATGTGATGCAGAACGTGATGATTATCGGGCTGCGCAACAATCCGGAATTTGGCTCCGATTTTAAAGAGGAATACAACAACCTCCGGATGGCTTATACACAATCCTTCGCCAATCAATAATACATGTTTATTGAGCAACCGCCCTGGATATACAGGGTTCTTTTTCAGGGAGCGCTCTGGCGGCTTCCTGATACGGAAAAATGCGTCTACCTGACATTCGATGATGGCCCTGTTCCCGAAGTGACGCAATGGGTGCTGGACATACTGGATATGTACGGCGTGAAGGCTACTTTCTTTTGCGTGGGCGACAACGTGCGTAAATATCCGGAGATTTACCGGATGCTCATGGAACGCGGACACAGGGTCGGGAATCATACCTGCAATCATGTCCAGGGCATCCGTTACCGGTCGAAAAAGTACGTAGCCAATGTGGAAAAGGCAGCGGAATGGATTGACAGCAATTTGTTCCGTCCGCCCTACGGGCACATGCGTTTTCCGCAATTGTGGCGACTGAGGAAACATTACCGGATTGTAATGTGGGACGTGGTGACACGCGATTACAGTCCGCACATGACATCGCAGGGCGTGTTCAATGTCGTGAAGAAATATACCCGCAACGGTTCCATTCTTGTTTTTCATGATTCCCTGAAAGCCGTCGACCGGATGAAGGGAGCCTTACCCCGCGCCATCGAATGGTTGCTGGCCGAAGGCTACAGGTTCAAACTGCTTTAACGGTTCAAGGATTCTAAAGGCGAAGCCGCGCTGACATCAGCTTTCTTTCACTTGCGACCGGATAATACCAGCCCTTTATCGCCCTGTTCCGCAACGAAACAGGGCGATAAATGGCTGGTTATACCTGCGGAATCGTGTGTAAACAAACGTATCCTAAACGCAGGTTGCTACAATGCGCTGAAACGGGGATTGTCCCGAGCTTTGACGGCGATACATTCTGCCTCGACCAGCCATTCGGGACGGCATACCGGCGCCAGGACAAAGATTTTCGGTAGTCCGCCGAAACGGTCTTCAACAAGGGTATGGACTGCCGGATAGTCCGACCGGTCACGCAGATATACAATCATCTGAACGGCATGTTCGAAACCGGCGTCCGCCTCCAGCAGCAGGGCTTCCATGTTTTCCAGCATACGGCAGGTTTGTTTCATGACATCGTTCGGATGAACGGTCTCGCCCAGATGGTTGATGCTGGCGGTACCGGCAAGGAAGACATGGCTGCGGTCGCCATAGGCCAAACGGACACCGCGCTCGAAAGTCACGCCATATTGATGGGTCGGACTGAAATGTGAAGATGCATACAGGTATCTCAGTTGCCCTTCCTGCAAACCTTTCACGGCGCAGGCATCGAGCATGACGAAGCTTTCGGGATCGGCATGGCGGCCTTCAATCCCTGTGCTGACAATGTAATGAGTCTGTTCGGTCATGCGATGACGCGCGAAGAAGTCTTTCCGCGCCTTCACGACGCCACCGTAGTTCCGGTCGATGGTTTGCACGAAAAGCCACGTGCGGATGCAATGGTCTTCGAGGCTGTACTGTTCCCGTTCCAGTGCGGCGGTATAGTCCCGAAACAGTCTTTCCGTCTGGCTGCCGGAATCCTTTCCGGAGGCGCGACAGCCTGCCAGCCACAGATGCCGGTAAGCGTTGTGTTCCTCCAGGATGCCATGCGGCAAAACGGTTATTTTGACATCCGATTTCAGATAGACCCAAAGCGCTATCCGGCTTCCGTCCAAAGGAGGCTGCTGTACGATGGAGACGGCACACGGAAAAGGCTCTTTTCCGTATGCCTCCATCACCGGAATTTGATTGGCTGCATCACTCAGAAAATAACGCATGAAAACGGGATGCACCTTTTCCCCATATTGCCGCAACAAGCCGGAAAGCCCCTCGCGGATGTCGGCCAGTTGCCTGGTAAAAGGGTCGCCCGTCCGGATCACGTGCAGCGCCGCATGATATTCTACAATCCCTTTTCCCGTTTCGAAACAGCAGGTTTCCACGCGAATATGATCATATTCCATTGTTCTGTACATGCTTTTCAACAATCCTGTTTCCCTTCAACCCGCCTTCCTTTCTCCGGCGGATGCAACCGCCAACTTCCTCCCCATACAGCGCGCCCTTTTCAAATCTTCCTGATATTCGGTTTTTCCAGTCCATAGCCTTTTTTCCGGTCTTCCTTTCCGAGCAGCCAGGCTACGCATACGGCCAGTACCCCGAAACAGGCGAAAATAATCATCGGAAGCGTATAATCATACGGTTTCTCCGCGATACCGGTCTGGCAAAAGTTCTTGAGTACCCAGCCAATCAGCATGGGAACGCCGCTCAGTCCGATGTTCTGTACCCAGAAGATGGTAGCGTATGCCGTTCCCAACTGATTTTGCGGGATAATCTTGGGAACCGACGGCCACATGGCCGAAGGAACCAGCGAAAAAGCAATGCCCAGCAGCAGCATGATAACGGTGGCAAACCACCATACGTTCAGCAGCGGCAGGGCAAAAAGCGTGTGGACGATGACCAGCAGGAAAGAGCCTGCAAGCATCATACCGGCGCCTTTCCCGACCCTGTCATACACCCATCCGAAGACCGGCGTCAGCAGGATAGCTCCGACGGGCAACAGCGACGGAATCGTGCCGGCCAGTTCTTCGCTTACGCCATACTTATTTATCATCAGCGAGGTGGCATACTTCAGGAAAGGAAAGACTCCCGAATAGAAGAGGAGGCACAGGATGGCGATCAACCAGAATCCGCGGTTGCGGACAATCTGTACCATATCCTTTAGCCGGAAAGATTCTTCCTGCCTTTCCGGGGTATCGACATTATTTTCCTTGACGGACTGATCCAGTTTGCGATCCATCACGCAGAAGACCGCGAACGCAAGCAGGCCGATGCAAAGCAGGAGCAACCCCAGCAGCAAAGGCGCCGACAGCTCGTCGAAATGAACGGCCGTTTGGACGGTCGTGGAGAACGCCAGCGTAGTCCCGATACGGGCGGTGGAGACCTGCAATCCCATGGCCAGGGCAATCTCTTTCTTCGAGAACCAGCGGGCGGTGACTTTCGTCACCGTCACGCCGGCCGTTTCCGCACCCATGCCGAAAATGGCGAATCCCAGACAGGCCATCAGTACCTGCGTCTTGATGCCGAACATGGTCCCTTCGAGGGCAAAAAACGGCGAGACGGCATAATATTTGACGGCACAGCCAAGAATCATCAGGAGACAGGACAGGACACCGGTGAAGCGTGTGCCCCGCCTGTCAAGGATGATTCCGCCAAAAATCAGCATGAACAAAAACACGTTGAACCACCCGTAGGAGCCTGAGAACAGTCCATATTCCGCCCCGTCCCAGCCGAATTGCTCCTCCAGCATGGGTTGCAGGGGCGCCATCACGTCGGTAATGAAATAGGCGCACATCATCGTGATGGAAACGATTCCCAGTACACTCCACCGCGCCAGAGGAGAATCGTTAAGTGGCTGTCGCAGGATCTGTGTCATTCATCTCCGTTTTCTGCAGATTCTCCTCCTGATACATTCCGTCTTTAAAGAGGGGAAGGGCGTCGGCCACGATGAAATTGCTGCCGCCGATAAAAATCAGATCCTCGGGCAAGGCTTCCTTCATGGCGGCTTCGACGGTTTCGTTCACCGAATGGTACATCGTCCCCAAAAGCCCGTATTGACGGGCTTTCGCAGCCAGCGTCTCCACCTGCAGCGCACGGCCGACGGAGGCTTGCGTAAAATAATACAGGGCATTGGAGGGCATGAGCGGCAAGATGGTGTCGATGTCCTTGTCGTTCGATACGCCGATGATCATTCGCAGGTGCATGTGCGAAGCGGCTTTTTGCAGCAGTTGCGCCGTCAGGTATTCCCACGCGCCGGCATTGTGCCCTGTGTCGCAGATTACCAGCGGTTCCTTTTGCAGCGTTTGCCACCGTCCCTCCAAGCCGGTCAGCTCGACGACCCGTCCCAAAGCCTCGCGTACGGCCTTCGCCGGAACCTTGACACGCAATCCCTTCAATTGATGCAGCGCCGTCAACACCGTCTGCACATTCAGGCGTTGCGCCAGGCCTTCCAGATCGCAGACGAAACGGCCAAACTCCGGCGAATGAAATTCCAGTTTGCCGCTTTTTTGCTGTCTGACGTTCAGGAGTCGCTGTTCATCCTTGGCAAAAAAGATGGGTGCTTGCATCTCGCTTGCCTTGTTCAGAAAGATTTCGATTACTTCCGGCTGATCGACGGTTTCGCCGATCACCACCGGCACATTCGATTTGATAATGCCGGCCTTCTCATTTGCAATCCCTATTAGCGTATCACCCAGATACTGCGTATGTTCCTTACTAATATTCGTAATGATGCTCAACTTCGGGCGGATAATGTTCGTACTGTCCAACCTGCCCCCAAGGCCGGCTTCAATGATGGCTACGTTCACTTTTTTATGGCGAAAAAATTCAAATGCCATAGACGACGTTAGCTCAAAAAAGGATGGTTTCATTGACTCGATCGTCAACCGGTGCCGTTCTACGAAATCAACCACGTACTGCTGAGGTATTTTTTTCCCGTTCACGCGGATACGTTCACAAAAATCCGTCAGATGAGGAGAGGTATATAAACCGACCTTGTACTTTGCTTCCCGCAAAACAGCAGCAAGCATGTGAGCTACAGAACCTTTCCCGTTCGTACCCGCCACATGGACAGAAAAATAGTCTCGATGGGGATTTCCCATCAAGTTGTCAAGCGCTATACTCCTTTCTAAACCAGGCTTAAAAGCCTCCTGACCGACCTGATGAAACGCCGGTGTACTGGAGTATAAATAACTAAGAGTTTCTATGTATGTCATACTTATGTATTTAAAAGATGGTGTAAAAGTAGATAAATTCTTTATATCTTTGTGCCATGAATGCAACAAAAAGTTTAAAAATATGGGCGCAAAAAAGAATTTTATACTGGATACGAACGTTATACTACATGATTATCAGTGCTTAAAGAACTTTCAGGAAAATGACATTTTTCTGCCGGTCGCCACGCTGGAAGAACTCGATAAATTCAAAAAAGGGAGCGATCAGCTTAATTACAATGCGCGCGAATTCATCCGCGAACTGGACCGGCTGACCACCGACAAGTTACCCCAGGAAGGCGTTTCGATCGGAGAGGGCATGGGGATGCTTTTTGTGATCACCGACGAAGCGTATCATCCCAAAGTGGCTGCTTCTTTCCGGGAACGCATCCCGGATCACCGGATTCTTTCCTGCACCTGCTTAGTCAGGGATAAATGTCCTGACATGCAGACGATTTTAGTGACAAAAGACATCAACCTCCGGATGAAAGCCCGGGCGTTGGGGATTCCCGTGCAGGACTATATCACCGGGAAAGTGAAGGATGTGGACATGTTCGAAGCAACGCACGAGACTTACGAAGAGACGGATGCCGACTTGATCGACGAGCTGTATGCTTCCCGCGAGGGGATCGACGTTTCGCGCCTGCCGTTCGGCCGGACGCTTAAGCCTAACGCCTGTTTCATCCTCAAAAGCAGTCGCAATTCCGTGATGGCGCGTTACAATCCCTTCACGGAGAAGGTGCGGAAGGTGGAGAAAGGTTCGAACTGCGGCATCCAGCCGCGTAACGCCGAACAGAGTTTCGCCTTTGAGGTGCTGAACGACCCGGATATCAAGCTGGTCGGCATCACCGGCAAGGCCGGCACCGGCAAGACGCTCCTCGCGCTGGCTTCGGCGCTGAAACAGGCGAACCGCTACAAGCAGATTCTGCTGGCGCGTCCGATCGTCTCGCTGGCAAACAAGGACATCGGCTTCCTCCCGGGGACGCAGAAGGAGAAGGTCGATCCCTACATGCAGCCCCTGTTCGACAACCTGAGCGTCATCAAGGCGCAATTCGCGCCAAACAGCCCGGAAGTCCGTCAGATGGACGAGATGCAGAAGAGCCGTCAACTGGTGATCGAAGCGCTGGCCTTTATCCGCGGACGAAGTCTGGCCGAAACGATTTGCATCATCGACGAAGCGCAGAACCTGACCCCTCACGAAATCAAAACGATTATCACACGCACGGGCGAAGGCTCCAAGATGATTTTCACCGGCGACATCCACCAGATAGATTCCCCCTACTTAGACGCACAAAGCAACGGACTGGCCTATATGATTGACCGGATGAAGGGACAAGCGCTCTTTGCCCATGTCAACCTCATGAAAGGCGAACGCAGCCAACTGGCCGAAATGGCTGCCAATCTGCTATAA
Source organism: Tannerella sp. (assembly GCA_031283915.1). Lineage (GTDB taxonomy): Bacteria > Bacteroidota > Bacteroidia > Bacteroidales > Tannerellaceae > Tannerella. The sequence goes on along the minus strand of JAITAY010000335.1, from coordinate 3,125 downwards.
GGCGATTCAAACATACTGCGCAGAACGGGCAGATTTCCTTAGGGAAATGGCCAATTTCCCTAAGGAAATTACCATTTTCCTTAGGGGAGTTACCAATTTCCTTAGGGAAATTACCAATTTCCCTGGGGAAATCACCAATTTCCCCAGGGAAGTTGTCGATTTCCTTAGGGAAATTGTCGATTTCCCCAGGGAAATTACCGGTTTCCCTGGGGAAATTACCGGTTTCTCCAGAGAATTTTGCCCTCTACAAACGTATTTTCATCCTTAAAACCAGTATTTTACGTGAAAATACCGGTTTTTGAAAGCACATCGACCCACCCCAAACCGCGTTCGGAGAACGGAAACACCCGGTCGCGTGACATCCGACCGGGTATGAAATTAAAACGATAACCGGGAAACTTCTTTCGGTTTACAAGAAGAGTTGCCGAAAAAATATCAATTTAATTTGGCGGTTGAAAAAAAGTCATTACCTTTGCGACATCAAACTAAATATTAATGTATGTTACGTTATAAACTAAACAGCCTCGACATTTCCCTTCGAATGCTGCTCCGTGAGCGGGAGGAGAAGTGAGACTGTGCGTACGTTTGATCAGCCATATTTCGTACTTTTGAACCTTTCTCGCTTCCAAGTGGGAAAGGTTTTTTTTGAAACAAAGAAATAAACGAGTAATAACCCAAAAAAGAAAGAAACAAAAGATGTCGGACAGATTATTTATTTTTGATACCACCCTGCGCGACGGCGAACAGGTGCCCGGCTGCCAGTTGAACAGTATAGAAAAGATACAGGTAGCCAAAGCGCTGGAAGAACTGGGGGTGGATGTGATTGAAGCCGGGTTTCCGGTTTCGAGTCCGGGCGACTTCAACAGCGTGGTAGCGATTTCCAGAGCTGTGACGTGGCCGGTAATATGTGCGTTGACCCGCGCCGTCGAGAAGGACATCGACGTGGCGGCCGAAGCCCTGAAAGCCGCCAAACGTAAACGCATCCATACGGGTATCGGCACTTCGGAATACCATATCCGGTATAAGTTCAACTCCAACCGGGACGAAATCCTGGAACGCGCGATTGCAGCCACCCGCTATGCCAAAAAGTACGTGGAAGACGTAGAGTTTTACTGTGAAGATGCCGGACGAACCGACAACGAATATCTGGCGCGGGTGGTGGAGGCCGTCATCAAGGCCGGCGCCACCGTAGTCAATATTCCCGATACGACGGGCTATTGCCTGCCGGACGAGTATGCCGCCAAAATCAACTATTTGACCCAACAGGTGGACGGAATCCATCAGGCCATTCTCTCCACTCACTGCCACAACGATTTGGGAATGGCTACGGCCAATACGGTACAGGGCGTATTAAACGGCGCCCGCCAGGTGGAAGTGACCATCAACGGAATCGGGGAACGCGCGGGGAACACGTCGCTGGAAGAAGTAGCCATGATTTTCAAAAGCCACCGGGAACGCGGCATCGAAACCAACATCAATACGACGAAGATTTACGGCATCAGCCGTATGGTATCAAGCCTGATGAACATGCCCGTACAGCCGAACAAAGCCATTGTAGGGCGCAATGCGTTTGCCCATTCGTCGGGGATTCACCAGGACGGCGTGCTGAAAAACCGGGAAAGCTACGAAATCATCAACCCCAAAGACGTCGGAATCGACGACAACGCCATCCTCCTGACGGCGCGCAGCGGGCGGGCGGCGCTCAAACACCGCCTGAGCGTGCTCGGCGTCAAACTGGAAGCGGAAAAGCTGGACAAGGTCTACGAAGAGTTCCTGAAACTGGCCGACCGCAAGAAGGACATCAACGACGAAGACGTGCTGCTGCTGGTCGGCAAAGACCGCACCTCGATGCAGCGCATCAGGCTGGAATTTCTGCAGGTCACCTCGGGCATCGGGCTGCGTTCCGTCGCCAGCGTCGGGCTGGACATCGCCGGCGAAAAATTCGAGGCTGCCGCTTCGGGCAACGGGCCGGTCGACGCCGCCATCAAGGCCGTCAAAAACATCATACACCGCCGGATGACCATCCGGGAATTTCTGATTCAGGCCATCAACAAGGGAAGCGACGACGTCGGGAAAGTGCACATGCAGGTTGAGCACGAAGGCAACGTCTACTACGGCTTCTCGGCCAATACCGACATCGTCGCCGCCTCGGTCGAAGCCTTTGTCGACGCCATCAACAAATTCGTGAAATAAAGCGTACAAACAAAGAAAATCAGTATAAATATGGGAAAAACGTTATTTGAAAAGATTTGGGAGCAGCACGTCGTCGACACGCTTCCCGACGGCACGGAACAGTTGTACATCGACCGCCTCTACTGCCACGAAGTGACCAGTCCGCAGGCTTTTGCCGGACTGCGCCGGCGGGGTTTGAAACCCTTCCGGCCGGAGCGCGTCACGTGCATGCCCGACCACAATATCCCCACCCTGCACCAGGACAGGCCGATCGAAGATCCGGTATCAAGGAAACAGGTGGACACACTGGAACAGAATGCCGCCTTTTTCGGGCTGGAACACTACGGACTGCTGCATCCGAAAAACGGGATTGTCCACGTCGTCGGCCCCGAAAACGGCCTCACACAGCCGGGCATGACCATCGTCTGCGGCGACTCGCACACCTCCACCCACGGCGCCCTGGGCGCCGTAGCCTTCGGCATCGGCACGAGCGAGGTGGAAATGACCCTTGCCACGCAGTGCCTCCTGCAACGCCGCCCCCGCACCATGCGCATCACCGTCGACGGACGCCTGAACCCCGGCGTCACCGCCAAGGACATCGCCCTCTACCTCATCCGGCACCTGACAACCGGCGGCGCAACAGGACACTTCATCGAATATGCCGGCCAGGCCATCCGCCACGCAACCATGGAAGAACGCCTGACCATCTGCAACCTTTCCATCGAAATGGGTGCCCGAGGCGGAATGATTGCCCCCGACGAAGTCACCTTCGCCTATCTCAAAGACCGTCCCTTTGCTCCCCGGGGAGCCGCGTGGGACAAGGCAGTGACCTGCTGGCAGACGCTCCGTTCGGACGCCGGCGCCGTATTCGACAGGGAAGCCATCTTTCGTGCCGAAGACATCGCACCGATGATCACCTACGGCACTCATCCGGGAATGGGAATCGGCATCAA
>JAITAY010000322.1 GCA_031283915.1 Tannerella sp. | reverse complement strand
CCGGAGGAAAAGGTTATTTTACCGATTATCTCCGCGCCGTTTTGTGCGGTTATCTTTGCATTTAACAAGTCGATTACAAGCCTTGCGAGTTTATCTTTTATAAGTCCAGTCGTTATCTGATTGCCGGCAATTTCCGTATACCCATGCATTGGCTGCCATGAACGAACACCATCTTCCGGCGTATTCAATACGCCTATCCAGAAATGATAGTAATCCGCATTGTCAAGCATTTTAATGTGCTGTGTCGTGATAATGATTTCACCATCTTCGCCTTCCCGTTCACATTTTGCATATACATAATACACATTCGAACTGTCAAGATCTACGATTTGCGATTCTGCAATATTCCACGTCCGCTCACTGTTGGGGTCGATGGTAAAATGTACCAGTTGCCCGGCGGTCGAGTAGAATTCGTTCGGGCTGTCATTGTGATTCGGCGAAAACCGTATGCCGACAAGGTCAAACTGTTGCGACTGCGTGCCGACAATCAACTGGGCGGTATGCACTACCAATGGTTTGACTATTTCGGTGAAATAATCCCCGTCGGGGTCGAACATCATGCTCATGGTCTCCATTACGTCACGCCACGAACGTTTTGTATATTCCTTTACAGGGGTCAGATTTCGTACTATTTCCTGCGGTACGTTCTTTACCGCGCTCACGATACCTTTCAGTCCGTTTCCTTTCAGAAAGTCCGAAAGTGTTATCTCGTAGCGCGTCGGACTGCCGGTATTTTCCAGATAGCGTCGCACAGCCGTACACCGTATTTCGCGGTTTATATCAAGCCTGTTTTCTGCAATTTCCACCATTTGCCCGCAGGTAACGGAAAGGTTATTCTGTTTGAAATAAATATCATCGCATTTACATTGCAACTGTACACGTTTGTCGGAGTTATTGTCCAGATATTCCCGTGCCGCCTCCTGCAACTTCAATTCTGCCGCCGTGATGTAACTTTGTGGCATCTTTAACCCTGTCAGAATAAACATGTCACCAACGGCAAAACCGATGTCTCCGGGAACTTTCAGGGCATTTTCCTGTTCATTCTGTTTCAGTTTGAACTGTTTGGATGTATTGTTCCACGAACCTTCCACAATGGCAAGGTCATAACCGGCCAGCCCCGATGTTCCCTGAAACGTCAACATTACCTCCACACCGTCAATCAGGCAGTCCGTCAGGTTAAAATCAATGTCGGATGCCTGGAGTGTAAAGTCGTCTATCTTCGCCGACACATGAAATTCTCCCTTTGGGAAAATATGTTCAAACTGCATCGACTTCTCAATACGTCCGTATTTATCCGTATTTCTCGACATGGACAGTTCCCCGTCCGGTAATACCAGATAGTCGTTGCCGTAATCAGCCGTCAGGTTTTTATCCGAGCCGTAGGGAAACAGTACCGTGACTGGCGGCGTATCATCCACTGCCGAAAGCTCTATCTCGCGCAGTCCGCCGCCGTCTCCCTGCGAAAGAGAAAGCCCGTTATTTGAATACTGCCTGCGACCTATACAAATGGTTTTTCCAACAATCCAGTATTCCGTATCCAGAAAGTTTTCCGATACCAGTTCATTCAATACTTCCGCGCACGTCTTATCGCGAAACGACATGTTGACGGACTCCGATTCGATAACCGAACCAACCGACCACCCGCTGTCGTTCCTGTTCATATTCTCCACGATGATGGCCGCCCACTGTGCCGCCGTACCGTTGTAAAAATCATGATTCTTTACCCGTTCCGGAGCGCCGAACAGAAAAAACAGTGTATCCTGCAAACCGTACATCTCGGCATGGAAGGTAATCGAATAGTTGAATCCGCGCACCCGTTCGGTCTTTTTTACGCTTTCGTTGTAACGGATGACGAATTTTTGCCCGTTCACCGTCACATGGTCGCCCAACCGAAATTCAACCGGAACAAGTGCATCAAATTCGATATGTGCGATATGGTCGCCCATAATCTCCTCTGCTTCGTAACTGTTGGCTGTCCGAAGAAAAACATCCGTTATTTCCGTATTTCCCCTGTATATCTTCATATTGTCATATCCCGAATACCGGTGCGACAAGCTCAATTGAGAACCGGGCGCACACCTTGTTTACACTCCACCGTTCCATCTTGAAACTGCCACAGTCCGAATAATATATTCCCACATCCCTGCCCGCCGGCACAATGCGCAGCGTCTGCAATCCAGTTTTCTTCAATTCATTGAAAAAGGCAAGGTAATTGTTTACAAATTGCGCCTGACTGTCCGCCAGCATCCACAGATTTAGTTTGATATTCTTCTGCTGCGTGCGGACAAGGTCAAGATGTTTTTGACGCCCGTCATCGAAAGGCGTTTTGAGCGCCGGATATTTGAAAAAATCATCCAGCAGGTCATCCGACCCGATACCGAAGTTCCCGAAATCAATCGAATTGATTGCCATCAATCCCGACGGAGCAGCTGCCGAATACGGCGGCGTTGCCGTCTGGCTCCACGTATCCTCTGTAAATTCAACCGTCAATACTCTGTGATTATCACTGCTCAACAGCGCTTTCGACATGCTAAACTCCGACATCTCACTGTATCGCAACCGGTGCGTCAGACCCGGAACGGCATTCACCGTCCTGTATCCGGTATCCGAAAGCAACCCGTAAAAATCCTCGTAACGGTCTGTCATTACCGAAACCATACCGGCCAGCATTCCAAAATACAACTGTATCTTCCGTTCCTCAAAGGTCGTTTCCGAAAGGTCTGGCTGTATGCCGTTCTTTTCTGCCCAGTCGTTATAATCGACCTCCGCCCGTTTCGGGTACTTTAACAGGCTCCCGAACGAATCAAAGGACGAACCGCCAATCAGCGTACAGCCGAACGACGTAATGTCATATCCGTCTATCATCATAAGCCCTTCATATTTACATTGACACCCTGTTCTATTTTGTGCAGACTGTTTGCCGCAGCCGCCGTATTTCCTGCCACATCTCCGGTTATGGCCGTGTCCATCGATTGCAATATCTCCGTATTTCCGCTAACGGCGTCGCGTATGATAACCACCTGTCCGGCTATTTCGCCTATCCTTTGCGTATTGGCAGCAATCGCATCGTTGCTTGACGCCATACGTGCGTTTAGTTCCTTGATGGCGACCAGTTCCGCATATCCTCTTGCTATCAGTTCCGGAATGGCATTTAAACCTCCCATGACGGAGTTAATCAAATCCCGCGGCAGCGTTATCAACCTGTGCAATTCGGCCAGAATCAGTTCGAGCGTCCTGCGAGCCGCGCCGGTTTGTCCGGCCAGCAGGTCGATACTCTCCTGCGAGGCTTTGGCGTAGGCGCCACTAAGAGTATTCTCCGACGCCGAACCGTCATCCCACACATCATAGCCTCTTTCATTCATTCGTTTTTGCCACTCCTCTCCCCATCTCTGGGCATTTTCCACGCTGCTTTCAAGCCCGTTAAAATAGTCATCCAACAGTTCGGATTCTCTTTGAGAAATGATTTTCGGGTCGGTTTCGGTAGCGTACAAATCCTCCATCTTCTTTTGCAACTCCTTAAATCCTTTCGCGAAAAACAGTTCGTTCATCAGCTTTTTTCCGATCGCCTCGATCGCCTGTATCCCTACATCCTTGAAGTTTTCCCACGCATCCGTACCGGTGCCTATGGCATTTACAATATGATCCGTAATCCCGTCCTCCAGATAGCCGAACGTATCGTCGAACCCCCCCTGAATGTTTTGCAAATTAATTCCGGCTTCGTTAAGCGACCCTATAACCGTCTCCAGTACCGACTGCATAACGGGAAGGTTCGTCTGGATGTCGCCGCTCAGTTGAGCGGTACGTGCGGCTATTAACGACATTAGCTGCGCCTCATTCAGTTCCCCTTTCGAATATCGTTCGTATAGTCTTGCAATATCTTCGTCGAAAGAGCCAAATACACTATCGAGTGCAATCGTTCGAAGCATATCCGAAACAATGTCGCGGAAGGTGTCGGAGGCATACTCACGGAAACTATCCAGCACGTCTTTCCCCGTGTCGTACCAGTCCCAGAGACTGTCTACAAAATTGTCGATAAGTGGAGCGTACAGGCCGGAAACATACTCATGCAACTTCTCAAGATATTCGTCGTACTGTTCCTTGAGGTCAACCAGCGACTCCAGAGTCGCCTCCGTTTCGCCCACCAACTTGTCGTTATACTTTTCGAGAATCAGCTTAGCCAATTCTTCGTTAATCATTCCGTTTTCGTCAAACAGTTCTCCCAGCCCCTGCGCGCGTGCCCATTCAACCAAGTCTTCCGTTTTTTGAGAATGCCCACCGATACCGGTGCCCCAAAAACCCTTGCTTGCCGCGCGTGTTTCAATACGGAGGTTTTTCATCGCCTCTACCGTCTCTTTGGCGTATTTACTTGAAGAAAACAATGATTGCGCCATCACTGCGGTTGCACCCGTCACATCTCCGAATGTCATCATCGTTACGCCTGCGGTAAACGCTTTCACGTACTTCCCCCAGCCCTCGCCGCTCTCATTCTGATACACCGCCTGCTCCTCGCGCAACTTGTCAAAGTAAGCGGAGGCAACCTCCTCGTGCAGTTCGCGTGCGTCTTTGAGCGACTTCAAACCGTCTTTTGCAAACCAATTATCCATCTCCTGACGCGCCTTCACAACGGCAATGCCATATTCGTTCACCGCATCCGTCAGTTTGTTAATCTCCGCCACCTGTGCGGCATACTTCTCATACTGTGCATGAACATCGGGTAAAAGCGCCTGTATCTGATTGAGTAGCTGAATAGCCACCTGTATGATGGCCAGAATAGCAGATGCCTTTTCAATCGTTGCAAGCATCGTGGCTCCGGCTGTCGCTGTCGTTTTGAGGCCGGATATGGTTGTGGTTACAAAGCTGCCTATATCGGCTATCAGGTTGATAATCTCGCCCGCCTGCCCACCAATGACGTCTCCTATCCCGCGCAGGGAGTCGTAGAGCGTCTCCATCTTTGCGTTGACCTCATCCTGTGCTTTAACAACATTATTGTTAGCTTTCACCACGTCATTCAGCGCATCACGATACTCCTCCTCCGCTTTTACAATAGCCTCCGGATTACCGCTCTTTTGAGCGGCTGTCAGGTTTCTTTGCGCAACGGCCAGTTTTTGGGACGCGCGTAACTGCTCTTTCTGTGCGGCGGTCATTGCCTTAAACGGGTCACGGGCGTTCAGTTCTTCAATAATCGACTGAAGCCTGTTTGAATATTCGCTCAGTTCATCGGGGTCAAGCACCTCTGAAGCCCTGGTCTTGAATTTCTCCAGTTGGGAAAGTAGTTCGTTCAGCGTTTGGGTCGACGTATCTTCCAGATTCTCGAACGCACGAACGTATTCGGGGTTTTTCTGCAAAAGATTAAAATCAAAGCCTATCAGTTCTTTGCCCTTATCCTTTGTATTCTGAGCAATGGCGCTGTCGAGTTGAGCAACCTGCGCGGCATTTCCCTTTTCTTCCGCTTTTCGGCGAAGTTCGCGAAGCGCGGCCAGATCATCGTTGTATTTCTTTTCAATCTCTATGCGTTTCTGTGTATAGTCCTGATATTTGTCTGCCAGATTTTTCAACAAATCCGTCTCCGACTTTTCGCGTTCGGCCGCTGCCGCTGCCGCTTCTTCCGCAATCTGCTGCTGCTGTTCCGGCGTAAGGTAGTCGATTCCTTTTTTTGCGGGAATAAAGGTTTCCCCCTTCTCTTTCCAGTCCGGATGTTCGGCTTCCCACTGTTTGCGTTCAATCTCCTGTTGCTTTTTGATAAATTCCCGTGCCTTCTTTGCATTTGCAAGCATCCGCTTATCATAGTTTAAATCTATCAACGCAAGTTCTTTATCAAAACCGTCTTTCATTGCGTCGATTTTAGCCTGCCGCAAGGCTAATTCACCATCCATTTCCTGCTGTCTGATTTTTTCCTGCTCTTCTTTGATAGCAGCAAGACGTTCGGCTGTTTCGGCTTTCAGCCTGTTCTTTTCTTCTTCGTCTTTTCCTGTTTTCTTGATGCTTTTTCCGGTAAGCGACTCGTAAAGGCTTTCCTGTGCTTTCAGTTCCTCTTTTTTGGCGTCAATCGCTTTTTGCAACGCCGCCGCCGCCGTTTCGTTTTCTTCTATTTTAATTTTCGTCTTACCTTTACGCAAATCATCGATTTCCTGATTGATTCTTTCAATCTCGTTTAGGGTTTTTTTTACCTCTTTGGAGGCGTCCACAGCCGTTTCGATACTTGTTACAGGGCTTTCGGTTTTCGCTTCTTGCAACTCCTCCATTTGATTCATAACCTTCTCAATCGCCTTATCGTACTCCTCCGCGTCATGAGTGTCGAACAGGAGGTTTGAGGCATCCTTCATTCCGCCGTACATACCGACCGGCCCGGCAAGCGCCTGTAGTATTTTGCGCCATACGTTTTTCTGATTCGACTCGCCGCGTTCGATATTAGCTTTCGTTTTCGCGCGTTCCTCAATCAGTGTGTCAAGTTCGGATTCCAGCTTTTTCAGTTTTATTTTTTGACGCAGGGAAACAAGATATTTATCTATCTCGGTTTTGTTGTGATTGACCAGGACGCCCTCCTTATCCAGCATCCCGTTATAATCGGGCATCAATTCTTTCAGTCTCTTGATTGCGCCATTCCGGTCTTCCATGGATTTCGTTTCATCTTCAATCGCCTTAACCAATTTGCCGATACGCACTTCCGACTTTTCATATTCCGTATTGACCGACCGTTCTATCTCTTTCTCAATGGAAGAAGCCTTGTTTAATTCTGTTACCCGGTCAACCAGTTTGTACATGCCGTATCCCAATGCTAACACGGCTGCCGTCGCTATGGCATAAGGATGGTTCATGAGAGCTGCATGAAGACGGTTAGATGCTGCCGTCAGGCGGTTTTTGGCTACTGTTAGCAAATTCGTAGAAGCCACGTTGCCCGTATTGGCCGTTATTTCGGCCTGCTTTGCATGGATACCCTGAACGGTCGCAATCATGTCCGCATGCGTTGCCCTCATCCGAAGTGCGATGGCCGATGTTTCACGACGAAGCTGTGCAATTCTTTTTGCACTTGCGCCGTTTGTCTGTGCATCTATAATGGCTTGTCTCGAGGCCGCAAGCTGGCTTTGCAATAGAACATAATTACGTCTTTTCTCCATACCCGTCTGCCTGAGTATAGATAATTCACGCTGCTGCTGGGCAATAAATTCCGACTGCAAGGCTTTTGTATACATCGCCGTACCTCTCGTAAGGTTTAACTTCGACACATTTTGAAGCGATTCTTCCGTCAACTGTTTTTCAAGAATCACCACGCGAGCGCTTTCCACGGCCGTGGTCATCGCCAGTACGGTACGATATACGCCCCATACCGAAGCCAGAGCAACCATCGTCTCGCCAACCTGTTTGTAATTCTCTACCAGTTTGGCCGACAGGTTAACCGCGCCGTATATCGCCCCTTCACTGAGAGAACCAATCTCGTTCATCATGAGTTGTACCTGGTCTTTCAGTTTGGATATTTGTCCGGTAACGCTCGCGTTCTGTTTTTCCATCAGGTTATAGAACAGTCCTCCCTCGTCGGACATGTTTTTGAAAGCCCGTTCCACCAGCGGGAAACCAATACTGCCGGCAGTGACCATGTTCATTATTTCCCCTCTCGTTTTTCCCATCATATTCGCAAGCTCCTCAACAAGGGGAACACCTGCCAGCGCGAAATCCTTAATTTCGCGCTGCTCCAGTTTGCCAAGCGAAGCAACCTGACCGTAATTGATGGCAAGCCTTGAAATCGGAACAGACAAACCAGCCGCCACATCCCCAAGCGATTTCATCGTATTCATCACCTTTTCAGACGATATACCCATCGCCATAAGCTGCTTTGTATTGCTGGCTACTTCCGTAAGCGTAAAGGGTGTTTTCTGGGCAAATTCGGCAATTTCACGCATCATATTTTCTGCTTCCAACTTGCCACCGAGCATCGTTTCAAACGAAATCCCAAGCTGCTGGATTTCGCCGCGGATATTTACAACCTGTCCAATAATACCGGCCAATGAAAAACCGGCGCCGAATTTGAGGAGAAGACTCTGGAATTTGTCAAATCCGGACGCAGAGGCGTTCGCCGCATTACCGAGATTCCTCAGCGCTGACATGCCGGTTCTTTCAAGCTGTTGATATTGATATATGACAGGCTTTAACGATTCATACAACGAACTGTGCTGTTTCATCAGGCGATTCAAATAACCTTCCATCCTCTTCGCATCGGATGAATTCCCTGCTTTGTATAAATCAATTATAGCCTTTTTAGTCCGCTCGATTTCCTTCTCCAGCATTTTAAGGCCGGACAAGTCCGACGAAACATGAAATGCCATTCCCGCCATATCAACTCTGTTTTTTTATTTCACTTTCAACCCACATGAATGCAGCCGTAACCACATTGTATCCTTTTCCTTCCACAAACGAAGCGTATTCCATGCCATTCCCGAAAAAAGCCTCAATTCCGATGCCCGATTTCAATTCTTCAAATATCTTGCCGGTTTTCGGACGGCCAATGAATTCACGAACCATAACCCCGTCCCGGTAGATGCGATACGAATTGGCGTTGCGCAAATTACTGGTACGGTCTTCGTATGTTCCGGTATTTTTTGCATGATTCACAAACTTTTCGCCGATCTTATGAAGTCTGTCTATTATTTTTTGTTTCGTTATTGCGGTTGCTCCCCGGTACAGCTCGTCCAAACCCGAAATACTTGCATGAATGACAAACCTCATCGCCTTTCCATTTTCTTTTTTAACAATTCCTTTCCCGAAACCTTTACGACCTCGTCTTTCTCTGCGCCGTAATCAACCCGTATCCGGTCATGCTGCATCATCAACAGCAATTGATAAGGCGTATGCAACGCTTCCCGGTACGACATGCCGAGCGTTTCCGTGAGCGAGGCCAGATGCCCGATTAACGTCCGTCCTCCGATGGTTTTGTATTTACCATCCGGAGGGTCAGTTCCATTGCCAACCGGGCATAGAGAAAAAAATCGTTCGGCGTAATGATAGACAGTATCTCTTTGAATGCCGCCAGCCGCTCCGCATCCTCCGAACGCCGGAACCTCCGTTTCAGACGCCACAGACGCCATTGATTCAGCAGCGTAAGCGGCACATCGCCAAGTATTGCCAGCGCAATCATACTGTCCATATACGGGTATTGCGCCACACTCTTTTGAATCAGGGATATGCGATTTTCCTTTTCGTCTACCTCAAGCTTTCCAAGCGGTTTCAGCATCCGTCCCAGTGTATACGGTGTTGGCGCTTTCACCCGGTAGAATCTCCCCCTGACGCCTATCACCCTCGATTCGCCGCCGGTAATGCTGTCGGATACGATTTCTGTCAGCCCGTTCATCTCAACTTCGATTTAAAATTCAGGGGACAGGGCGGGAACCCTCCACCCCTCCCCCAAATCAACAAACATCACAATCACACAATCACACTCGCGTCAAACAAAATTTCCGGCGCCAGCCCCGCTACACCGGTTTCCACCGGCGTTACCGTAACAGCCAAACCGATAAGCTTGCTTTCCACCATGCTACCCCTGGCCGTAACCTGAGCCTTCGGAAACACGATATACGTATCATCCTTCGTGACGGCAATAATGCACTTGTAGATAATTTTCGACACCGCCGCACGTTGCCAGGACGTTTGCGTTGCCGTTCCGCCCTGCAAATCCGCCTTGGTATCATAATCATATTGCCCGATTGTGAATGTAACATTCACTGCACCGGGTTGGAGGTCGTTATAATACGTTGCCCCGCTCAACTGATTTTTGAAAGGAGTTGTCGACCCTTCCTCTTCCTCGTATGACCACGTATCACCGTGCACGTTTACAACATTCTTCGTATCTGCATCATCTATAATACTCCTCACCTCCGTACCGGTCAATCCGGCCGATGACAAAGCAATCGAAGTAATCGGATCTGCATACATTATTTTCGCTATGTCTACAATCGTTTTTAACGCCATATTCTTTACAATTTAGTATTTATAACTTCAAACTTTAATCTTACATTCAAGAAGTTAGACCATGTTTCAGGGTCATCTTCCACTACGGTAACGTCTTCGCCGTACAGAAATGTTTCCGTTCCGTGCACGCCGTAGGTGCTACTCCGGAACATCCCGATACAAACATTTTCCAGTTCCCTCAACCTTTCTTCGTCAGGTGCGTAATACTTGGTTTTATTGCCTTTTTTGACTGTCCGGTACGGGACATAAATGCAGATGCGTGGATAACAGCGCTGAAACTGCCCGTTTTTTGAACCGCCAGGAATCACAATGACAATCCGCTCATGCACGTTGCCCTCCGTAACAGGCTCGTGCCTGTTTTTCCTGATTTCCGGTATTGCACCCAGAATCGCGTTGGACTTCACCCGCTGAACAAGAATATTCCCTATGTCTCCCAGTGCAAGCATGTCAGATATACACAGTCATATATTCACCCCGTCCGGCAAACTTCATCCCGCCCGTCCGTTTTATATCCACAATCTCTCCACGCCCGCGGACAGTCAAACCGTCCGCTTCCGTGACCGCCACCTCCTGGCCCAACAGCAAATCATCCCGTCTATCCAGATTGATGTAATACTTCGGCGAAATACCCGTCCCGGCATAACCGCGCATCATCGACACCGTCACATCATGCAGGAAGCATCCGCAAACAGGTATCCATGTTTCACTGTCCGCATCCGGTATCACATCTCCGTTATGGTCAAACGCCGTCGTATCACCCACGACAAGAAATAATTTGTGAGGCTCAAAAATCATGTCAATACATATCGGAAATATCACCAATGGAAGACCTTTCGCTTAGAACATCCTCCATCCCCGTTTCCCGGCATAACCACCTGTAAAAGGTCATCAAACCATTTTTAGTGTACGAAAACGAAAAACCGTTTTCGCTAACCGATTCCACCTGATGTACATAGAACGGGAGTACCCTTTCCACAAGAACCACGTATGCCTTGCGCACGTTATCTTCCGTATCTTCCGCATCCGGCGAAACAGCCTTGCCGATGTCCGACCAGTCGGCTGCCGTAAGCGCCAGGTTCAGCTTGTTCGCCTTTTCAGTTATGTAGTCCCGTACCGTCATCGGAATCAGCCTTTTTCAAGCTCTTCAATCCGTTCCGCAATCGCGTCTGCGACAGACGTGCGGGGCTTAGCCGATGCGTTTTCCTCTGCCAGATAACCTTTCAGTTTCTCCACATCCGTGAAATGCTTCACCGATGCAATCACTTTCAGGTGTTGCTGCGTCAAGTCAATATCCGTCGCCGGAATTCCCGGAGCTTTGTCCCCGGCGTCCCCGGTGTCCATGGTGTTTCCGGAGTTTCCGGTGTCCATGGAACCGTGAAGACCGCCCGTTCCCCCGGACGTCCCCTGATTCGGCTTTCCGCTTTCCTGTTCCTCTGCAATGGCCGCAAGCCCACGCAATACAAGGTCTTTCGCCCTCGAATCCTCAAAATCGGAAACAATCATTCCCGGACTGAAAACCTTTGCCGGATTAAACTTGTCCCTGAAAACCCTTATTACTACTATCTTCATGACAACCGCCTTAACCCAGTGGAACCGTCTCGCCGCTCGGATAGGGAACACCGATATTGCGCACCTTGTAATTCACAATCGCCCTGATGACCGTCGGAACGGGCACCGCCTGCCATGTAGCCTGCGTAAACTCTGCCGCCTGCTGGCCGGTACTCTCGCCCTGCCTCCATTTGGCAATTCGGATACCGTCGCCCGCATCCGTGTAGTCCACGTTCGGGTCAGGAATGAGCACATCATCCCCGATAGACGGCTGTACCTCGCCTATCTTTCCGTCCGCCGTTCGCGGAAGGAACGCAATCACGTCATCATTCCACGGATTGAAGACCTCCGGAACACCGTCTTTCTGGTATGCCGTCCGGCGGTTGATTTCCACTATCGGCGGTACCCCCATCGAACGCATCAACGTGTCCAGTTCGTCGTTTGTTACGATGCGGGTGCCCCTGTCTATGCCGAGTACCGCCTGGCGGATACCAATGTTGCGAATGATCCAGTACTTGATTTTCGGCGACATCAGCATGGAATCAAACTCGACACCCAAATGCTTGTAATCGTATATGATTTTCTGAATCTCGCCCAGCACGTCAATTGTTGCATTGTTGACGTTGGCTTCCGACCATTCTACCGCCGCCATCCGCTTGTTCGTTACAGGCATGTCAAAATCCATCAGGTATTCACGTCCTTCGGGATTGTCTATGGCCGGGTCAAACAGCGCAACCCCGCCGCCCGAAAGTGCTTTCAGGATAACCTCATCCACCGAATCCTTGCATCCGAGATAAGCATCCTTATACTCACCGAAAATAACGTTTTCAATCTCCCTGATTTTTGCTTCCGGATTGATATGGTTGTTTTCATACACCTGCATCAAATCGCGCAAGACTTTTGCTGTCGTTTTGAACTTGTGCCCAAAACGGGGGATTTCCCCTTTCCATGTTTCAAAACCGCGCGAAGTACGCAGTGGCGTATCCGAATCGTTCCCAATCAGGGCGGCACGTACACGAATGCCGTAACTTGCCATGATGCTCTCTACCGTCAACCCCAGTTGCGGCGGCCTGATGGTAAACCACTGGTCTACGTACATCTTCTCCCAAAGCGTTTTTTGCTTTTTCGTCGCCTCGTCAAACAGGATGTGCATCGAACCAAGCAAATCTATCGGCCTGCTCGTTTTCGGGTCTTTCAAGTCAAATGTTGAAAAAATACTTTTCATCTTTCACCTCCTTTGTTTAATATGAATCGGTAAACAGAATGTTCGGATTCGTTTTCAACGTAATCCCGGAAATAAACTGTGTCGGGATGGGAGGGATTCTGCGCTTGTAGAACATATACCCCTTCGAATCCGTTGTCACGTCCACACCCGTTTCAAACTGCCTCACCAGTGTGCCGACCGTCTCCGCATTCAGTGTCAACCCCTGTGGGGCATCAACCGGGAGAACGGCGTCGCTTCCGCTTTCAATCACCTGAAACAGCGCGTCGCCTACCGCCAAACCCGAAATAGTTGCCGAAAGCGTAATCACATACCCGCCCGCACCATCTTCAATCTTTGTAATCGAAGGCGCAGCGGAAAATGTACCGGATACGGTTTTGAGCACCTTGTCACCCGGAACGAAGCAGGCCGGAATAAAATCCGTGTCCAATGTCACAATCTTTGCGTCCGTCCCGTTAATCGCTTTCACCCTCGCCGCCTTTAGCACCGTCACCAGCCGGGTCTGTTCGTCATATTGCGCCAGCGACCCGCCGGGAATAATCGCCCCCACCGGAAACGTCACCTTCGACCTGTCAAGGTTGAACCCTCCAACCACACCCAAGGCCGGCGTTCCGTTTATAATGGGGCGTATCCCGCCAAATTTTTGTTTTGTAAATTTCATTTTGTCAAACAGTTAAGTTATAAGTTCATTTCTTTTCCCCGTCAACGGAAATCCTGCTAAGCCATTCGGACGCTCTCTCCAATGAATCTTTGGGGTCTGCGGCTTGTCGAACATCACTGCCAAGCGGTTTCAGGCCACGTTCCACGAGATGCTGTTTGAAACCCGTCAAAAACGCCGTAATATCCCCCTCTTCCGGCACGGTTACATACCTCATGTCACTGTCCTCAAGGCCAAGCTCTTTCGCCTTAGATGCAATTTCATTCATACGTTCCGTCCGTTTTTTTTCCGCTTCAATGGGTTTCGTCACCTCCCCGATTTTTTCAAGAATAAATGCTTCCATATCCGCTTTCGTTATAACCTCTTTGGATGCTTCCGATTTCTGGAGAATTGATTTTTTCAATTCCTCTATTTGCTTTTCAAGTTCCGTCTTTGTTACCCTGGTCGATTCCGCAGCAACATGGTCGATGTTCCCCTGTATTTCTTTCAGAACAGCCACATGCGGCTTGATGGATTCACTGATTTGCGATTCGTCAGTGATTTGCGCACTGATGAGATTCGCATACGCTTCGAGGGTTTTGTCCGAGATACTGGTTTTTCCGTTTACCTGGACGGCGGTTTTTAATGCTGATAAGATTTTTTCTTTCACTGCTGTA
>JAITAY010000300.1 GCA_031283915.1 Tannerella sp. | reverse complement strand
ACAGCGTCCTCGCTTTTTGTGACAGCGTCCTCGCTTTTTGTGACAGCGTCTTCGCTTTTTGTGACAGCGTCCTCGCTTTTTGTGACAGCGTCCTTGCTTTTTGTGACAGCGTCCTCGCTAAAAGCGACAAAATGGCAGTTGTGCGATTGGTTTTCGTTGAACCTGATTTTGGTGCGGTTGCCCTGGGAAACTTCAAATGAAAATCGGTGTATGCAATAAAGACGTTATCTTTGCTGTCTAAAATAAAAACAATGAAGTCATGGCAGATTATCTTGATCCGAAAGTTGTAATAATGGTTCGATGGGCGTTTCGCAATTCATATCGCCTTATTTTGCATGGCATTTCAAAAGAAATAAACCGTTTGGACTGATGACTGAGCTTATTCGTTATCTCATTCGTTTCCTGCTGGGCGATCACGTCCCGGAAGAAGTGGCTGCCCAGGCAGGTTATACTTCTGACGAAGCCTTGTTTACGCAGTATCGGGTGGTGATGATACCCTCCGGCTTTTTCGACGGAGAAGCGTTCGGTAGGGCAGGTTCGTTGCCTTCGTTGCCGTTGCGGCAGGTGGAAGGAACGCCGTTGCTGTTCGGAGAACCGCTGGTGAATAGGGTAGGGGAGAGGCTGCTTGTTCGGGCTGATCTCCTCGCCGGCGCTTTTTTCCTGCTGAGCCGTTATGAAGAAATCGTTCGGCGCGACGTGCGTGACGTGCACGGACGTTTCCCGGGACGGGAATCCCTGCCGTTTCGCGCCGGTTTCATTCACCGCCCCCTTGTGGACGAGTACGGGCGTCTGCTTCGCCGGTGGCTGAGGCAAACGGGCGTATCGGTGCAGGAGCCGCCGCAGCGTATCCGTCACCTCCACCTGACGCATGATGTGGATGCGCCGTTTGCCTGCCGTACCTGGCGGAATGTGGCGCGGGGCGTTGCAGAGGGGAAAAACCTCCGGACGCTGCTCCGCATCAAGTTCGGTGCGCTGGAAAACGACCCTTTTTATACCTTCCCCTGGCTGCTATGCGAAGACGGGCAAGTCCGGACGGCCTTCGGCGAGGAACGTTGCGACATAGACCTGTTTTTCAAGGCCGGGGGATATGGTGAAAAGGCGGATAAGCCGTGTTACAATTTGCGCGGGAAGGATATTCGCCGGCTGTATTCCCTGGTGCAGGACAGTCGCGCCAAAGCCGGCTTACATGTCAGTTACCGGGCAGGTAAAAACCCGGCGCGGGTGGCCGCTGAAAAAGAACGCCTGCAACAGGCTTTCTCACGGGAAATATGCGCCAGTCGCCACCATTTTCTGGCTGCACGGGAACCGGAGGACATGGCTGTACTCGAACAGGCCGGTATCACGGACGATTTCACGACGGGCTATGCCGATGTCGCCGGATTTCGTCTGGGGACGTCGCGACCGGTACGCCGGATAGATGCGGTGAACCGGCGTCTGTCTGCGCTCACCCTGCATCCGCTGACGATGATGGATTCCACGCTGTCGGAATCGAAATACATGGGTATGAACTTCGAAAAAGCGCTGGATTATGCGGTACGCCTGACGGAACAGGTACGGCTGTTCAACGGCGAACTGACGCTGCTCTGGCACAACACTTCGGTCGTTGAAGGCGAAGGTTATCATAAAATGCTTTACGCTGCCCTCCTGAAGAAAATTATGCTTGATATGCACACATGAAAATACTGATTCTTTGCGACCTGTTTCCTCCGGCTTTCGGGCCGCGCATGGGTTATCTGTGCAAATACCTCCGGCGGGAAGGCTGGGAACCTGTGGTGATTACCGAGTATATTCCCGACGAGACATTTGCTTTCCTGGAAGCAGAAGTCGAGACCGTCCGCATCCGCTATTACCATGCCCGCGGGCGATTTTTCGGCGCACTGGAATGGGGCTGCCTCTTCCTGCTGGATGCCCTGTTTGGCTACAAGGATCGCCGGATGTACCGCGCGGCGCTCGGGCAAATCCGGAAACACCCCTGCCGACTGGTGTTATGCAGTACCTACCGAACCTTCCCGCTTCCGGCGGCGCACCGGATTGCACGGAAAGCCGGCCTGCCGCTTGTGGTAGACTTGCGGGATGTGGTCGAGCAGGCCGAAGGGCTTGAATTTGTTTCCCATTCCCTGCCCCGGCTATGGGGGCTGGAACGGTGGATGGCGTCCGCTTTCCTGGAACACGGCCGCAGACAGCGGAACCGCGTGCTCAGAGACGCCGCCTGCATCACAACCGTCTCTCCCTGGCATGTGACGTTATTGAAGTCGTACAATCCCCGTGTGGAACTGATCTGCAACGGTTACGACCCCGAACTTTTTTATCCGGCGCCCGTCCGGAGCGAGCGGTTTTATATCACCTATACCGGCCGCATCATTTATGCCGGCCGCACCCTCCATCGGGCTTTGCGGGATCCGGAGCTGCTGTTCCGTGCGCTTGTCCGGCTGGCCGAAGAGCAGGTCATCGCACCGGAAACGTTCTGTGTCCGCTGGTTTACGGATGGCAAATCGCAGCAGTTCATCCGGCAGGAGGCTGAAAAATATGCCTTGACGAAATACATGGCTTTTTACGATTACGTGCCGGCTTCTCGTGTGCCGGCGCTGCTCAACGGGAGTGCTGTCCTGCTGGTGCTGACCAACAAGACCGGTGAACAGGGGCCGAAAGGCGTCATGACGACCAAGTTTTTTGAAGCGCTGGCAGTGGAAAAGCCGGTTTTGTGCGTTCGTGGCGACGAAGGCTGCCTGGAAGAAGTGATCAACCGTACCCGCGCCGGCCTCTCCGCGCACTGTATGGAAGACGTGTATCAGTTTCTCAAAATGCATTACCGGCAGTGGCAAGCTTCCGGCCTGACGACCGTCGACGCAAACCGGAAGGAGATCGGGACATTCTCCCGCAAGGCGCAGGCCAACCAGTTTATCCGTATCTTTGAACAAATTACGACCGACCGATGAACCTAACTTTACATATCGTCGCCTTCAATATCCCCTGGCCGGCCAATTATGGCGGCGTGATAGATATTTATTACAAACTGAAGGCGCTGCATGACTGCGGAGTAAAAATCATCCTGCATAGCTTTGAATACGGACGTCCGCGGGCTGCGGAACTCGAACAGGTGTGCGAGGAAGTCCATTACTACCGCCGGCGGACGGGTATCCTCAGCAACATCACCCGGTTGCCATACAACGTGTACAGCCGCAAAGATGCGGCCTTGATAGATAATCTGCTGAAAAATGACCATCCGATTTTGTTCGAAGGGCTTCATTCCTGCTATTACCTGAAGGACGTTCGTCTGAAGGACAGGTTCAAGATTTTCAGGGAATGCAACATCGAACATGACTACTACCGCGAGATTGCGCTGGCCGAAAGCAGCCTGATCCGGAAATGGTTTCACCGTATCGAATCCAAACGGTTTGAATG
>JAITAY010000267.1 GCA_031283915.1 Tannerella sp. | reverse complement strand
GATTAGTGGTGATCCTGCTGGGTGTGATGCTGGTAAGTAAAAAGAAAAAGGCGGATTCTTTTAGAAGAGCGCGGAAGGGTAGAGCATTGAAATGAATAGCGGATTTCATCATTCACCATTCATCATTATTTTCCGTCAGTTCAAACTCAATGTCATCAAGTTAAGATTTTGTTTCCGGCATTCCGCCAGGGATGCATCGCCCGGTAGATAAACCGGTATAACCCTATATCGCATCCTGTTAAGGATGCATCCCTGGCGGGATGCTCTACTCAGCCTTTTAGCGCTTAACTTGATGACATTGAGTTAAAACTGACGGCAATGGGGGGAATGGGGCTAAAGCCCTGCGGAGGCTCTATTGTAACACTCTGATTTACTTTCTATTTCACAGTCGGTTTTTCTCTCGTAGGCTACGGCGAAACTACCGACTACGTCGGTGATTTAGTTAAATCTTGTTAGAGGATTATACGGCGTGCGAAAAGGAAACGCAAGGGCGGAAACAAATAAACTGTAACCGAGTTTTCGGCCATGTCTCCGCAGGGCTTTAGCCCAATTCTTTCCTATTGCCGTCGGTTTTAACCGACGGACTGAAGAATGGCTAAAGAATGGCTGGAAAAAGGCTGGAGAATGACTGAAGAAAGGCATAAAAAAACGCTTTGTTACCCTATATTCATTACCCATGAACCATTAATTGCGTAAGATCGTCCATCTTTCCGTTTTTTTGTCTATTTTTCTATTGAAATATTTCCGCTTTCTTTGCAGGCGAAAAATAAATGATTCTCTATGAAAAAGGTAAACAAATATTATTTGTGGTTGATTACGTTCATATCGGCCATGGGAGGGTTGCTCTTCGGCTACGACTGGGTAGTCATCGGCGGCGCCAAAATTTTTTACGAGCCGTATTTCGGACTCGAAGGCTTGGCGGCCATGCGCGGCTGGGCAGTGAGCAGCGCTGTGGTGGGCTGTCTGGCCGGCGCACTGATGGCCGGCACGTGGAGCGACCGCTACGGACGCAAAAAGATGTTGATACTGGCTTCGGCGCTTTTCACCGTCTCGGCTTACGGTACGGGCGCAGTAGACGGTTTTACGTGGTTCATCTTCTACCGCATCCTCGGCGGACTGGGCATCGGGATTGCTTCCAACATTTCGCCCATTTATATTGCGGAAGTCTCTCCCGCTTCGATGCGCGGGCGATTTGTTTCGCTCAACCAGTTGACCATTGTGCTGGGTATTCTGGCTTCCCAGCTGGCCAACTGGTGGATCGGCCACTGGTTTATGCCGGCCGGCGGGGCGATTCCGGAAGCAGCGATCGGGGAGGCGTGGCGCTGGATGTTCCGGGCGGAACTGATTCCGGCCGGACTGTTTTTCATCCTCTCCTTTGTCATTCCGGAGAGTCCGCGCTGGCTGGCGGTGAACGACCGGGAGGCGGCGGCGCGAAACGTGTTTGCGCGGATTGGCGGCGCGGCATTTGCCGAATCGGAACTCGGCGAAATCCGTCAGTTGCCGCCTGTCCGGAGAAACGACTGGCGGGCGTTGCTGCATCCGGGCGTGCGGGGCGTGCTGGTCATTGGCATTGTGTTGGCCATATTTCAACAGTGGTGCGGCATCAACGTGATTTTTAACTACGCGCAGGAAATATTCTCGGCCGCGGGGTATGCCGTGTCGGACGTACTGATGAACATCATTGTCACGGGCGTCACGAATGTCGTCTTCACCTTTGTCGCCATCTACACCGTCGACCGCTGGGGACGCCGTTCGCTGATGCTGGGCGGTTCGCTGGCGCTGGCGGCGGTTTACGTCATCCTGGGCGCCTGTTATTTCCTGGGTGTAAGCGGATGGCCGATGCTGCTGCTGGTCGTGCTGGCCATTGCCGCCTATGCCATGTCGCTGGCGCCGGTCGTTTGGGTGGTTCTGTCGGAGATTTTCCCTGTCCGCATTCGTGGCGCGGCGATGGCTGTGTCCACGTTTTTCCTCTGGGCAGCCTGTTTCCTGCTGACCTACACCTTCCCCCTGCTCAACGAATGGCTCAAGGCCGCGGGAACATTCTGGATTTACAGTGCAATCTGCCTGGCCGGCTATGCCTTTGTCCGTCTACGCCTGCCCGAAACCAAGGGGAAAAGCCTCGAAGAACTGGAAAGAGAATTGAGCCGGTAAAAAAAAAAGGTGGTGACGGCGGTGACATGTCCGGAAAGTATGTGGGCGCGTCCCGGAAGTGACGGGAACACCCGCGAAGTAAATTCATCATTAATAATTAACAATTCATCATTATGCATAACGTGAACGTAGCAGTAAAAGTATGGGAAGAAAACATCCTGTTGCCGACATACGGTACAGGCGAGCCGGAGAAGCATCCGATGTTTCTGGAGAAACGGGTATATCAGGGAAGCAGCGGCGCAGTATATCCGTATCCGGTGATTGAGAAAATTGAAGACCGGTGCGAAGACAAACCCTATCATGCGGTCTTCCTCGAAAACGAATACCTGAAAATCATGATTCTGCCCGAATTGGGCGGACGTGTTCAGATGGCGTACGACAAAATCAAGGGACGTCATTTCATCTATTATAACCGGGTGATCAAGCCGGCGCTGGTTGGGCTGACGGGGCCGTGGATTTCGGGAGGCATCGAGTTCAACTGGCCGCAGCATCACCGTCCCAGCACCTTCCTGCCGGTGGATTTCCGGACGGAGACATGTGCCGACGGGAGCGCCGTGGTCTGGGTCAGCGAACGCGAGCGGATGTTTCACCAGAAGGGTATGGCCGGGTTCAGGCTTTCGCCCGGGCGTGCCGTGCTGGAGATCCTGGGACGGCTCTACAACCCGACATCCCTCCCGCAGACCTTCCTCTGGTGGGCGAACCCGGCTGTGGCGGTGAACGAACATTACCAGTCGGTTTTCCCCGGCGACGTACATGCCGTCTTCGACCACGGCAAGCGCGACGTCTCCCGCTATCCTGTCGCCACGGGGACGTATTACAAGGTGGATTATTCGGCCGGCGTCGATATTTCGCGCTACCGGAACATCCCCGTGCCGACGTCCTACATGGCCGTTCGTTCCGACTATGACTTTATCGGCGGTTACGAAAACGACACATGCGCCGGCGTCCTGCACGTGGCCAATCACCACATTGCACCGGGTAAGAAGCAATGGACATGGGGAAACGGCGACTTCGGACAGGCGTGGGATCGTAACCTGACCGACGAAGACGGTCCCTATATCGAATTGATGACGGGTGTCTTCACGGACAATCAGCCGGACTTCTCCTGGATGCAGCCCTACGAGGAAAAAACGTTTACGCAATATTTCCTCCCCTACCGCGAACTGGGCGTCGTGAAAAACGCCACGGCCGACCTGCTGATGAACATCGAACCGGACGGCGGCAACGCTTCCCGGCTGAAAGTCTTCGCGACCTCGGCGCAAGAGCAGTTGCGGATTACGGTCACAAAGGATGGCCGGACGGTCTTCGAGACCCTGGCGGACGTCGCGCCGGAAAGCGTCTTCGAAGCCGGTGTACCGGTGGAAACGCTGGCAGGCGTCCGGGTGGCGATAGCCGCTGCCTCCGGCCGGATACTGCTGGCCTGGGAGAATGAACCGGAAACGCTTCAACCCTTGCCCGAAGCCGCCAAGCCGGCCTTAGACCCGCAGGATGTATCTTCTACGGAACAGCTCTACCTGACCGGCCTGCATCTGGAACAATACCGCCATGCCACCTGGCAGCCGACGGATTATTATCTGGAAGCGCTTCGCCGCGATCCTTCGGACGTGCGCAACAACAATGCGATGGGGCTGTGGCTTGTCCGGAAGGGACAGTTTGCCAGGGCGGAGCCGTACCTGCGCCGGGCGGTAGCCACGCTTACCCAGCGCAATCCGAATCCCTACGACGGCGAACCGTTCTACAATCTCGGACTGTCTTTGAAGTATCAGGAGAAATACGACGAAGCCCGCACGTATTTCTACAAGTCCTGCTGGAATGCGGCGTGGCAGGATGCCGGTTATTTCTCGCTCGCCCAGCTTTCATGCCTCCGGAAGGATTGGGAGACGGCGCTGGACGAAATAGACCGTTCGCTCGTCCGGAACCGGCACAATCATCGCGCCCGCCACTTGAAGTGCGTCATCCTGCGCCGGCTGGGGCGCGCGGACGAGGCGCAGAGGCTGGCGACCGATTCGCTGGCGCTGGATGCCTTCAACTTCGGTTGCCTCTTCGAGCAGTGCCTGTTCGCCGGGAAGAAGACGGACAATTTCCGCCGCCTGCTGCGCGACGAACCGCACAACTATACGGAACTGGCCATTGACTACGCCTCGTCCGGATGCCGGGAGGAAGCGCTGGAGGTGCTGGAGACGGCACTGGCCTGCGGCTGTACGGAGGAGGTGATGATATACGCTTACAAGGCATGGTGCCTGGACAAGCTCGGCCGGCCGGAGGAAGGCGCCGCGGCGGTGCGGGAGATGGAACGGCGGTCGCCGGGATGCTGTTTCCCGAACCGGCTGGAGGCCATTCAGGCTTTGACGGCCGCCATCGCGCTGGAGGCGCACAGTCCGCGGGCGGCTTACCTGCTGGGCAACCTCTGGTACGACAGGCGGCAGTATGCCGAAGCCATCGCCCTGTGGGAGCGTTCGGCGGAGCAGGACGACACGTTCCCGACCGTCCTGCGGAATCTCGCACTGGCTTATTTCAACAAACGGAACGAAAAGGAGAAAGCCGTCGCGCTGCTGGAGAAGGCGTTTGCGCTGGACACGTCCGACGCACGCATCCTCATGGAGCTGGATCAGCTCTATAAACGGCTGAACCGTCCGGCCTCCGAACGGCTTGCCTTCCTTGAGCGTTACCGGGCGACGGCCCGGATGCGCGACGACATCTATCTGGAATACGTCACGCTGCTCAACCGCCTGGGACGCCATCACGAAGCGCTGCAACTCATCGACGCCCGCAAGTTTCATCCCTGGGAAGGGGGCGAGGGCAAGGTGTCCGAGCAATACCGGCTGACCCGCATCGAACTGGCGCGGCGTGCGATGGATGAAAAAGACTATGCCCGTGCGCTCGCCCTGCTGGACGAGTGTTATGTCTATCCGCCCCATCTGGGCGAAGGCAAGCTCTACGGCGCTCAGGAGAATGACCTTGATTACTGCCGGGGATGTGCGCTGGAAGGTCTCGGTCGTGAAGAGGAGGCGAAGGCGTGTTTCGAACAGGCCAGCCAAGGCAGTTTCACGCTGTCCGCCGCCATGTATTACAATGACCGGAATCCGGAAAAGGTGTACTGGCAGGGACTGGCTTTCCGCAAACTGGCCCGCGAAGACCGGGCGCGAAGCTGCTTCAATACCCTGATTGCGTATGGGGAGGAACATCTGTTCGACCGTTTCCGGATGGATTATTTCGCCGTCTCCCTGCCCGACTTGCAGATCTGGGAAGAGGACATGGACGAAAAAAACCGGACGCACTGCCGACGGCTGATCGAACTGGGACGGCAGGGGCTGGAAGCATTATGGGTTTCGTCACCTCCCCGATTTTTTCAAGAATAAATGCTTCCATATCCGCTTTCGTTATGACCTCTTTGGATTCTTCCGATTTCGGGGGAATTGATTTTTTCAATTCCTCTATTTCTTTCAGAATAGCCACATGCGGCTTGATGGATTCACTGATTTGCGCACTGATGAGATTCGCATACGCTTCGAGGGTTTTGTCCGAGATACTGGTTTTTCCGTTTACCTGGACGGCGGTTTTTAATGCTGATAAGATTTTTTCTTTCACTGCTGTA
>JAITAY010000214.1 GCA_031283915.1 Tannerella sp. | reverse complement strand
GCTTCAATACATATCCATCCATTCAAACCGGTTTTGCATACAGGTCATGAACCTGATGAAACCGGTATTTGAAATAATTAGCGATGCCGTATTGATGCACGGATGGAAACTCAGCCGTTCGGCATGTTGAAGATTCCTGTCCAGAAACACTTGTACATGATGTTCCCGATCGTTTATCAAGCCGAAAGGCGTGACCGACCCGGGCGTTACGCCCAGATATTTCATCAGACGCTGTTCGGAGGCAAAACTTAACTTTCCCTGGTGCAACTGCTTCTCAATGCCGTGAATATCCATGTTGCAATCGCAATCCAGAATGACCAGATAATGCCGGTTTCCCTTGTGGTTACGGAAAAACAGGTTCTTGCAGTGCCGAGCATCGTGTCCTGCCCAATATTGTTTGGCGATTTCGATGGTTGGCGCCGGCGGATGTTCTACATATTCAAACTGAATCCGTAACTCCGCCAGCAATTGATATAAATTTTCCGGTCCGTTCATCTTTCAGAATAATCCGGTAATATTTCCTTCACTGTCGATGTCGATGCGTTCGGAGGCCGGGCTTTCGGGTAGGCCGGGCATTCGCATGATCTCGCCGGTAATGGGAATTAAAAAACCGGCGCCGGCGGCAATCTCGATTTCCCGTACGGTAATGATGAAATCTTTCGGGCGTCCCAGCAATTCCGGGTTGTCGGAGAGGGATTTTTGTGTTTTCGCCATGCAGATGGCTAATTTTTCCAGACCGAGGTCTTTGATCTTCAGCAGATGTTCCCGGGCCTTCGGGGTGTAGTCCACGGCTTCCGCACCGTAGATAGTTCGGGCGATGGTTTCGATTTTCCGTTCAATACGTTCGTCCAGTTCATAGAGTGGCCGGAACTTTGTACTGCAGGTCGCCGAGCTGCGGACAACCTTCCCGGCCAGTTCGATCGCCCCCTCGCCGCCTTTTCCCCATACGTCGGCGACGGATACGGGTACGTCGATTTCTTCGCAGAAACGCTTGATGAAATCGAGTTCTTCCGCCGTGTCGGTCGCGAAGCGATTGATAGCAACTACCGGTGCCAGGTTGAAAATTTTGATGTTCTCGATGTGTTTCTGGAGATTCCCGATGCCTTTCCGAAGCATGTCCAAATCCGGTTCGGCGATCGTTTTCAGCGGTTTCCCTCCGTGATATTTCAGCGCACGTACTGTTGCTACGAGTACCACCGCATTGGGTGTCAGCCCGGCCACCCGGCATTTGATGTCCAGGAATTTTTCCGCACCGAGGTCGAACCCGAAACCGGCTTCGGTCACCGTATATTCGCTCAGCGCCAGCGCCGTTTTGGTAGCGATCACCGTGTTGGTGCCTTGCGCAATGTTGGCAAACGGCCCCCCGTGAATAAAGGCGGGCGTTCCTTCTATCGTCTGCACCAGATTGGGTTTGATGGCGTCCTTGAGCAGAACGGCCATGGCGCCATGCGCCTTCAGGTCACGCGCGTGGATGGGTTTCCGGTCATACGTGTAACCGATGAAAATATTTCCCAGGCGTTCCTTCAAATCCCGGATGTCGTTAGCCAGACAAAGAATGGCCATCACCTCGGAAGCGGCCGTGATGTCGAAGCCCGTTTCACGGGGGATGCCGGAAGTCGTTCCGCCCAGTCCGGCAACGAGCTTCCGCAACGAACGGTCGTTCATGTCCATCACCCGTTTCCACGAAATGGTACGCGGATCCAGGTTAAGGGAATGGTGTTTACTTTGAATATTGTTGTCAATCAGCGCAGCCAGCAGGTTGTGCGCCTTTTCGATGGCGGCAAAATCGCCCGTGAAATGGAGGTTGATGTCTTCCATGGGGAGCACCTGCGAATAGCCGCCGCCCGTTGCACCGCCCTTGATACCGAAGACCGGGCCTAACGACGGTTCGCGCAGGACGACGCTGGCGTGCCGGCCGAGGCGGTTCAGGGCTTGCGACAGACCGATGGAAACGGTCGTTTTGCCTTCGCCTGCCGGAGTAGGCGAGATGGCGGAGACGAGAATCAGTTTCGGGTTGCTGAAACGCGGCGAAGCTGATTGGTACGACAGCGGTACTTTGGCTTTGTATTTTCCGTAAAGTTCCAAATCCTCCGTGTCAATACCCAGCCGTTCGGCGATGGTCGCAATCGGTTGCATCCGTATGGAACGGGCTATCTCAATGTCTGTTTTCATAAATCCTTTTTATTACCATTAAAAAAATCGGCTCGCAAGATACGAAATTTTTTTTGTCCTCTGCTCAATGCTTCGAGATGCCAGGGCAACCGCATCAAAACTTTTCTCACTCAAGGCAGAGTGGTTTCCACTCCGAAAGCCCCCATCCTCGCTTTTTGTGACAACGTCCTCGCTTTTTGTGACAGCGTCCTCGCTTTTTGTGACAACGTCCTCACTTTTTGTGACAGCGTCCTCGTTAAAAGCGACAAAATGGCAGTTGTGAGATTGGTTTTTGTTGAACCTGATTTTGGTGCGGTTGCCCTGTCGAGATGCGTCTGCCCCGAAAGAGGGAACGGGTAGACGCGGACGCCTGCAGTCTGCGAAAGCAGCATCACATCTCACCACATGATACCGGGTGAAGTAAGACCGTAAATGCAGGCAACTCATCACTCCACATCTTGAAAAATCAGTCGGACAGGATGGCATACAGATAAACAGACCTCGTTCATGTGGAAAAAAACGTATATCTTCGCGTTTAAAAACCGCTAAAGCTATAAAGGATTCATATGAAAGAGTATTGTTTTCAAATCGAAATGAAAGTTCGCGACTACGAATGCGATTTGCAGGGCGTGGTGAATAATTCCAACTACCAGCGTTACATGGAGCATACGCGTCATGAGTATCTGGAAACGCTGGGAGAGAATTTCGGATCCATGCATGAGAAGGGAGTCGATGCATTTATTTCGCGTGTGGATATCCGCTTCAAACATTCGTTGCGGAGCGGCGACCGTTTCCGCTCGTGCCTCAACTTGTGGAAGGAGGGGCCGAAGTTAGTATTTAATCAGGACATTTACCGTCTCCCGGACGGGGTGCTGGCCGCTTCCGGGAGGGTGGAATCGGTGGTCGTTGAAAACGGCAAGCTGACGCGAGGCGAATATTTCGACCGCCTGATAGCCAACAAATCGCTTTATGGCCAGCGATAAACGTGTCTATCTGATTGCGCTCAGCCTGCTCAAAGGCGTCGGCAGCATCCTGTCGCGGCATTTGTTGCAGTATTTCGGAGAGGCAGAGGTTATTTTTTCGGAAAGGAAGCATTTGCTGGAAAAAGTTCCCGGCATTGGCGAATATACAGTTGCCAAGATACTGAAAACACGTGCGGAGGCTTTGCATCGCGCCGAACAGGAGCTGACCTTTATCGAAAAAAATAAAATCCGTCTCTATTCCATCATGGAAGAGGATTATCCCATACGTTTGCGCAACTGTCAGGATGCGCCCGTTGTGTTTTATTTCAAGGGAAATGCGGACTTGAGCGCACAGCGTATCCTCAGCATCGTCGGCACCCGCAGTGCAACGGATTATGGGTACGGACTGACGGTGGCGCTCCTGAAAAACCTGGCAAATGCGTTTCCCGATTTGCTGGTTGTCAGCGGGCTGGCATACGGGATAGATATCTGCGCTCACCGGAATGCACTGAAAAACGGATTGCCCACCGTCGGCGTGCTGGCGCACGGGCTGGATCGAATCTATCCGGTCATTCACCGCCATGTGGCCGTCGAGATGTTGCAAAACGGCGGCCTGTTGAGTGATTTCGTCAGCGAGACCGTTCCGGCGCGGGAAAATTTCCTGCAACGCAACCGGCTGATCGCCGGACTGGCCGATGCCACAGTGGTTGTGGAATCGGCCGAAAAAGGCGGCGCCCTTGTCACGGCCGATATTGCTTTTTCGTACAGCCGGGAGGTTTATGCATTTCCCGGACGTACTGTGGACAAATACTCCGGCGGATGTAACTGGCTGATACGGGTGAATAAAGCCGGGCTGATCACTTCTGCGCATGACCTGGCGACGGCGCTCAGCTGGGATATCGGAAAGGCCTCCGTCCCAAAGGATGCCAGACTGCCTTTTCAGCATGAAATGCCGGATCATCCGATCCTGAAACTCCTGGCCGAAAAGGGGGAAATACAAATCAACGAACTGGCTGTCATGAGCGGGATGCCTGTCTATCAACTTTCCCCCATGCTTTTTGAACTGGAGCTGGCCGGACATGTGAAAGTCTTGCCTGGCAACGTGTACAAACTGACTCTATAAACAGAAAGCGTTCGCCCTTTTCACGGCTATACTATACGCGGTGTAAAATAGTGATCTCCGGAGAGGGTTAGAGACGCACGGCTGTGGATCTCCACCACCGCAATAACGGCGGCTTGCCCGTCATTGCGCGGTACGAAGCCATCCGGTAACCATGTCACACAATCATGCCGTGCACAGTATAACCGTATGTCACCCGTTCAACTATCACCTTCTTCAAGGCGATGGCAAGGATGTGATTGTCACCGACCGACTCAAGTGGAAAATCTCGCTTCAAAAAGGGAGGCGTTAAACAGGAAGAGAAGGTTCACAAACGCATCGGCTGCCTCAAGCCAAAATAGCCCATCCACCGTCCTTTTGATTCCATGTGAAGTAACAGGAAGTAACCGTGTAAACGAAACGGAAAAAACTTCAGGAGGTGGAAGAACAGAAACGGATCGCCACCACCCTGAAGTGAAGATATTGTCCGGATAATGAACACCCCAAAAGCCGTTACGACCCTGGCACAGCATCAATCAGACGAAATGAGTAATTGAATTTAACATTGCCTTTTCCCTTTTGCAAACTAAGGAACTGTCTGTAAATAAACCACCCATTTACGGGTCTGTTTTTCACCCTACTTCCTCCTGAAAATGCTTACATACCCCGGTATGCGCGCATTTTCAGTCGTTGGATGGCAAAAAACATCTCCCGTAAATTTGGATGGTTTATTTCCAGACAGCTCCTAAGGGTGTTTTTGTACAATTCCTGCGTGTATTTTCCGGTGGTTTTACTTCGGTAAAAAGACGAATAGCTCCTTAGAAAAGAAAGTATAGTAGATTCGTAGCTTATGAAATATACTTCACTTCCGGTGTCAGCGTCACACCGAAACGCTGACAGACTGCCTCCCGGATGTTTTCGGCAAACAACGCGATTTCATTACCCGTTGCACCGCCATAATTGACGATGACCAATGCCTGATGTTCATAGACGCCTGTTGCCCCCACGCGCTTTCCCCTGAAACCGCATTGCTCGATCAACCAGCCGGCGGAAAGCTTCACGTATCCGTCTTTAAGCGGGTAGGAAGGCATCGAAGGATAATCCCGTTTTAACCGGCTGAATTGCTCTTGCGAAACGACCGGATTGACGAAAAAACTGCCGGCATTACCCCATTTGTCCGGGTCAGGCAGTTTTTCCCGACGAATACGGATGATTGCCTCTCGTACTTTGGCAACGGTCCGTGGAGCGGAATCGGCAAGTATTTCTTCCAGATTATTATACGCAAGGTTGAAGACGGGTTGTTTTGTCAGGCGCAAGGTCACGCTGGTAATTATACAGGGGGCATGATTTTCGTCCTTGAAATAACTGTCCCGGTAACCATACCGACATGCTTCATTCGTAAATATCCTTTTTTCAGCAGTCGGCAGATACGCTTCCACCGATTCGAGGACATCCTTGATTTCCGCGCCGTACGCGCCGATGTTCTGTACGGCTGCCGCACCCGTTTCGCCGGGAATCAGCGACAAGTTTTCAATGCCGCCCCAGCCATTTTCCGCAGCCCATGCCGTCACGTGATCCCACGTCTCGGCCGCACCGACTTGTAACCATACGGCGTCATCTGTTTCGCCTGCCACCCTGATTCCCCGAATAGCCGAATGAAGAATGATACCCTTGAAATCATCCAGAAATAAAAGATTGCTTCCACCGCCGATATGCAGGGAAGGCAGTTCCTGAAAGTATTCGTCCTGCAAAACACGCTCCAATTCCGTCTCATCGGCATATTCCACGAACCAGCGCGTATGTACGGGAAGGTGAAACGTATTGTAACGCTCCAATGAAAAGTTTTGCTCTATTCTCACGTTGTTTGAACGTATCGCAAAAAAAGACTCTCTCCCTATGACAGAGAGAGTAATCCTCTTGATCTTTAATTTATTACAGAATGATCAATATTGACGTTCCAATATCCAGGCGTCTTGGAAATTCGGATAATACTTTGAACGAACGGCTTCGCGGCTTCGTTCCGCTTCCTGACGGGTTTCGTGACTGGTCAGAATCACGCGCAACATTCCTTGTTCGTTTTCACCCAGAATCGGCATGTATCCTTCATTCTGCATCCGTTCTTTCAACGAATAGGCGTTGGTTTGATTTCTAAAACTGCCGATTACCACGCTGTAAAGTTTGATTCCATTGGCATTTTCTCCTGCTATCGCACTGATTCGTTCCTGTCTGGCCGACGATGTGGCCGTCTTGGATTTGCTCACCGGTGCAATGACTTCCTCTTCTTCATCGTCCACAGCAGAGTAATCTACCACTTCATTTTCTTTAGCCTGTTCATAAGCCGCTTTGTAAGCTTTCTGTTTGGATTTACATGAAACACAACACATCAGGGCTAAACAAAGTGCCATTCCTATTAATCCTATATTCTTCATATCAGTCGCATTATAAATTAATTCTGCAAATATATGAAATTATTGGAAACCACTCGTGAAATTGGCAGTAATTATACAATTTCACAAGTGGTTTCGCGGTTTTTTGGACAAAAAACCAGTTTATTTCACCGTTTTTATCCGGATATTCCGGAATTTCAACGGCGAACCGTGCCCCAGAAAACCGATATGACCGCTCTTGTTGAACAGTCCCGGGTGTTCTTTCCCGTCGGGTGTGCCGTTTTTCGTCGCTTCACGGATATTGCCATCCAGAATCACCGTGCCATTCAAGGTGACTTTGATATGGTCGCCGTTGGCAATCACTTCCTGGCAGTTCCATTCGCCAGTCGGCTTCAGGAATCCGCGTTTAGCCGGCAAAATTCCGTAGACCGAGCCATGGTACTGGTATTCGTGCAAATCTTTGTATGCCGGATGTTCGTTATCCAGAATCTGCAGTTCCATGCCGACGTAAGCAGCATCGCCATCCGTCGGCGTACGGATGCCCAGGCCGTTGTTGGCTGCGGGTGTCAACTGAAATTCAAAGCGAATGATGAAATTTGCATATTCTTCTTTGGTATACAGGTTACCGTGCGATTTGGCGCCTGTTTTGTCCGGATCCATGACGATACAGCCGTTTTCCAGTGTGTAGTTGACCATATTCCCCGTCCATTCGTGCATGTTCGTACCGTCGAACAGGATTTTGAAGCCCGCCTTCTTTTCTTCATCCGACAGTTGGAAAGGCTCCGGACGTTTCAGTTCCTTCACGTAGACGTTCCGGTAATAGACCTTGCTTCCGTGCGCCTGCAATTCGATTTGCTCTACCGGCGGAATGGGTAGTTGCCGGTTCCAGTAATTCTCCAGAATCACGTCGTCGGTCACTAATTCGCCGTTCAACTTTACCGTCACGCGGTCGCCAACCATCTTGATGTAAAATGTGTTCCATTCGCCCAGTTTGTTGTCGGCCACTTTCAACGGCTTGCTTTCGTGCACCTGGTTGTTGTACAGACCGCCGGAACCGACCTGTGCGCCCACGTTCACGCGCGCCGTGTCCCAAATCTGAACTTGCGGCGTACCGCGCAAATAGATGCCGGCATCGGCTTCCGGTCCGGCCGGGTCGAGCTTCCAGTCGATATACATTTCTATATCGCCATACTGTTTTTCCGTGCAAAGATTGTCGAATCCGCTTCCGACGAAGGTAAGCAAGCCGTTTTCAACCACCCAGTCTTTCCGCATCTGTTCGTCTGCCTTGGCCTGTTTTTTTACCAGTTCGGTCGGTTTCATCTTCGCACGTACAATCGGGTTTTCTACCAGCCCTTTCCAGCCGGTCAAATCTTTGCCGTTGAAAATCGATACAAAGCCTTTCTCCTTCGGCATTTCGTCCAGATGCTTGCGAATCGACTGACGCTGATAGTCCGCGTCGGGATTGCTCAGTGCGGTGCCCGCCCTGTTCAACAGATCAATCACGTTTTCACCCGTATATTCCGGATGATTCAACGCAATGGTCATGACGGCCGTTGCCGCCGCTTCCTTCAACGCACTCTTGTCCAGAAAATCACCCGCATACAACAGCGCCAGGAAAGTGCCGGTCTTGCCGATTTGCGTCAGGATGGCGTTCCTCTGCACGTCCGTTCGGGCAATTTCCATTGCCTTCCGCAGATATATCAGGCGATTCTCGCCTGTCAGGGACGGGTCGGCAACAAGTTTCACATAGGCGGTGAGGGCTCGATCGAAATAAGACGACGCGGACGGCGCCGTGCACACGGCATAAAGCTGTTCGGCCGCTTCAAAACCATTCCAGTTCAGCAGCGCATCGAAGGCTGCATCTTTCGCTTCGCCGGTGCTTTTGCCAAACTCGTCGACAATCATGCCCAGCGCCTTGCGTTCGCCCGTAGTTGCCAGCGGCAGATAGTAGAGATGTTTCTTGCTGTCCCCGGCCTGGTACATCCGACGAATTAGAGTCTCTACCCGTGTGGCAGCCGGCTGGGACGAAAGCGATGAAATCACGGCCTGCTGCATCGGCGCGACATACGGTTTATCAACCGATTCCAACATGCCGCACATGTTCGTCAGGTCTTTCTCACCTGCCACGTCCTTCAGGGCGCTGTAGGCGGCTGCCTTTACTTCGGGAGACCCCGACTTCGTCAGTTCCAGTACATTGTTCAGATGGCCGGTCGCCTTGCGCAAGGCCAGCAGTTCCGTACCGGCAATCTTTCCTTCGTCCGGAGCGGAAGAAAGTATCCGCGCTACATCCGAAGATATATTGCCCTTGAATGAGGCCAGCGTCTGCTGTCCCAGATCAATTACCGCCCGGTCGCTACTCGTCAGCAGGGTGGCGAGGGAAGGAATGGCCTGTGGCTGGCCGAGCCGTACCAATGCCCATGCTGCCGCCTGCTTCACACCGAAATCCGAGCTGCCCAATTCCTTTTGCAGTGACTGTACAGATGTCGTCTCAATGCCTGTTTCCACAGCAGCCAGTACAGCCTGCTTCTCCGGACACTGCGCCTCGCGACCGAGCCAGTTCAGTACGTCTTTCTTTACGTCGGTCTTCGCTTTCGGCAATGCTTTCAGCAACGTGGCATAAAATTCTTTTCCGGCATAGGGAGACACAAAGTTCAGCGCGGTATTCCGGTACTCGACGGACGGGTCTTTCAGCGCTTTCAGTACTCTCTTCGCGAGTTCCTTTTCCTTCTGCCTGTCGATGGGGAGAAGCACGACATTCTCTACCACTGCATTGTAAACGGGAAGATAGTCATACGCTCTCGGATCGTTTACGATTCTCAGGATGTCTTGCTGCAGGGCGGCGATACGCAGATGCACCGGCGAGTTTTTCGTCACCTTCGGCAAGGGCTGCGGCGCAACGGCTGTAGCCGGTTCGCCTTCGCCCAGCATACGCAACTGCTCGTTCAGGAAAGCCTTGATTTCCGCATCGGTCACCGTAGCCAATGCCTTTTTAAAGGCGTTGACGACTGTCTGGCGGGCGGCTTCCCGTCCCGCGACGGATATGTAATGCGTTATTCCGCTCAGGGCATAGTCTACTGCGGCATTGCTCCCCTTTCCGGGAGGATTCAATTTCTTCACCAGAGTCAGGATACCTTCTTCTCCGGTGGAAACCAGGTCGCTCATTTGCCGGTCGTAATCATTCGGATTGTTGGCCGGCATCTGTGCCAGCACGTCGGCAATAATGGTTTGCGCCGTCCGGTTGGCCGGCGACTGCGCCGTCAGGATGCTTCCGCACAGCAGGAGGGCGCTGATAATAATGGATATTCTTTTTCTCATAATCATTTTCTTTGAAAGCGGGTTAAATACTCCAGGGGGCGCGCATCGGTTGACTCAGATAACGGTTGGCCGCATCGTCGTTGACAAATTCGAGTTTCACAGGGTCGAACTGAAGCGTGCGGTTCAGCCGCAACGCCACGGCACCCATGTTCACGATCGTCGCCGAGCGGAAGCCGTAGCGTTCGTTCAGGGCGAAAGGCTGGCGTGTCTTCACACATTCGATAAAGTCGGTCGCCTGCGCGTCCGGTTCCGGATAGTCGGCCAGCTTCTTTTCCCAGTCGGGGAGGTCGCAGAGGAAACCCTTGTACACACTACCCTTCGGGCCGGCGATGTAGGGCGTGTC
This sequence comes from Tannerella sp., assembly GCA_031283915.1. Classification (GTDB taxonomy): domain Bacteria; phylum Bacteroidota; class Bacteroidia; order Bacteroidales; family Tannerellaceae; genus Tannerella. The sequence continues at coordinate 3,937 of JAITAY010000214.1, read as the reverse complement.
GGGATTGCCGAAGTCGCCGCCCCAGAGCACTATCTGACAGCCGTCGTCGTAGGTGTAGGTAATCGAACGCCATGTGCCCACGGCGTCGGGATGTTGCTGAGGCGCGTCTACTTCCACCTTGACGGGACTGGTATGGTCTTTACCCAGGAAATACTGTACCGGGTCGATGTAGTGCTGACCCATATCGCCCAGTCCGCCGCCGTCGTAGTCCCAGTAGCCGCGGAAAGTCCCGTGCGTGCGATGCACGTTGTAAGGTTTGCGGGGCGCCGGACCTAACCAGAAGTCGTAGTCCAGTTCGGCCGGTACAGGTTCGGGTTCCAGATATTCTTTCCCTACCCAGTAGAATTTCCAGTCGAAACCGGTGTACTTGCTGATGGTCACCTTCAGCGGCCATCCCAGCAGCCCGCTCTGCACAAGCTTCTTGAGCGGCTTGACAGGCGTGCCCAGTCCGTAGAACTGGTCGGTGAAGCGGAACCACGTGTTCAGGCGGAAAATGCGCCCGTATTGCTGTACGGCCTGCATCACGCGCTTACCTTCGCCGATGGTGCGCGTCATGGGCTTTTCACACCAGATGTCTTTGCCCGCCCGGGCGGCTTCGACGGACATGATGCCGTGCCAGTGAGGTGGCGTGGCGATGTGCACGATGTCCACGTTCGGGTCTTGAATCAACTCGCGGAAATCGTGATAAGCTTTAATCGTATCCTTGACCAGCGCTTTGCCCAGTTCCAGACGATTCTTGTCTACGTCGCACACGGCTACCAGGCGCGTGCCTCCGTAATTCACATGGCCGCGTCCCATGCCTCCGGTGCCGATAATGCCCTTCGTCAACTGGTCGCTGGGGGCGATGAAACCCTTGCCCAGTACGTGACGGGGAATGATCGTGAAGGCTGCCAGGCAGCCTGCGGTCTTCAAAAAATGCCTTCTTTTCATACTATCTGCAATTAAAATTTAATATTTGATTGTTTCTTAATGTCCAACTCAATTTCTTCGTTCCAAGGTGTAAACAGCAGTTTCACGGTTTCCCTTCCATGTTCGCAGGGAAGGTCGCGGTGAAAAGGAAGCACGCAAATCCGTTTGTATGTTTGCTGCTTTTGAGTTCCTGTAACAAAACCGTCTTTTCTCCGCAAGTTAACGCATCCTAAAGCGTTGTCCCTGTACTGTCTGTCGTAACTACTTGCTATTCCTTTGCCCTGTTCATGGAGTAAAGGTTGAATCCTGTTTCATATTTAAAAGACGTTTTAATTTTTCTATTTCCTGCGCCTGTTTTTCGATCGTTCGGTCTTTCTCTTCGAGTGTTTTCGAATATTTTGCTTCCATTTCCGATATTCCCATTGCTTTGGCGGAGGCTATTTGACTGAGATGGTGACTCTTTATGCTCTGTTCGTAATCGTAGTCGGCTTTCTCTTCCGCTGAAAGACGGCTGTAGTCCAGTATCTCACGCGCCTTGCGCAGTCCTTTGGCGCGGAAATGCTCGCCGATCCGGTCGTGTTTCAAAAAATAGACCCATTCATCCAGCGGGGTTTTGGCTACGTCGTCGAAATTGTTGATTTTTAAAACATAATATTCCGGATACAAATCGCCCGCTTCGATTTTTCCGAAGATATCATACTGCTCTTTGGAGAGTTTAAGTATTTCATGGCTGTGCACGCCTTTAAAGTCTGTCTTGCCCGTGTACACATAGTCTTTGCCCTGTCCGAGGTCGAAATAGACGATGTTGATCGAATATATTTTCCTTATTTTCATGTAGGGATCTCCCTGAATCATGCGTTCGACCACTGCTTTGCTCGCGCCGTACAGCATACATTGAAAATAGTCCATTTCCGGTATGAACTGCAATTCGATCAGGATGACTTCCCCCGCTTCATCCTCCGCGACCACATCCACGCGGTTGGATTTGTCCCGGGCATGTTCCCTGTTGCCTTCGCTTTCCAAAACGCTGGTAATGGTGATCTGACGGGAGAGAAGTTCGCTCAAAAAACCTTCTACTACCTCAAAACAGGCCTTGTTGCGTAGCAGCCGTTTCAGCGCCCAGTCAAACGACACAAGCGGCCTGTCCCTGTTTTTATCCGGTGTCATAGCTTACGATGTTTTTTGTTCATTACAAAGTTAGTGAAAATTTTATCGACTGAAAAACAGCCAGAAGGAAAGGCTGCGCAATGCATTTCCATACGCTTGCGGCATACGACCGTCTCCGGTCATGAGGCCCCTGGTATGGAATCTATCGACAGGCTGCACTGTGCGCCCTTCTGTCTCCGGCTGTAAATCATCCCGCGTTCGGTTGGCGTTTGTTCAGACGTCGAGCGTGTAGGGCGCGCGGAGCGGATTGCTGCGGCGCCGGTTGGCTTCGAAGTCTGAGAAAAATTCTTCCTTTTCGGGATTCCATATCAGCGGACGGTCCAGCTCGTAGCACAGGTTTACGATGTGGCAAACGCTGGCCGTGCGATGTCCGATTTCCACGGTGCTGAGCGGCTGCTTGCGCGTCTTCATGGCGTCGAGGAAATCGCTGTAATGGTCGTCGCTGTGATAGAGGCGGATTTTATCGTCGCCGATGACCTCGTCCTGTAATTTGGAGGGCATGGTGTCGAAGAAACTGCGGCTGATGTCTATCACGCCGTCTTCGCCGATGAAGCGGACGGAATTGCTGTCGGTTTTGCGGAGGTTGTACTCGTGCGTCATGAGCGTGCCGTTGGCGTAGCGCATGGTGAGCGGAATCCGGTTCTTCCGGTCTGGCGGGAAGTATTCGACGGGACTGGAATCGTCCATACCCATCGCCCACTGCGCGATGTCGAACATGTGCGCTCCCCAGTCGGCAATCATTCCGCCACCGTATTCGCGGTAGTTGCGCCAGTTGGGGAAGCCGCCGCGTTCCATGAAGATGAGTTCGTCGTTGAACGGATTCATGGGCGCCGGGCCAATCCACGTTTCCCAGTCGAGCGACTTGGGGAGGGGCTGTGCGGGCAGGTCATACTTCACGGGCGGCGGCCCTATGGCTACCTTGATCTCGCGGATTTCGCCGATGTACCCGTTGCGCACCAGTTCGCAGGCGCGGCGGAAGTTGCGCCAGGAGCGTTGCATGTTGCCCACCTGCAGGATGCGGTTGTACTTGGCGACGGCGTCGGCCATGGCGCGTCCTTCGGCAATGCTGTGCGACATGGGCTTTTCGACGTAGACGTCTTTGCCGGCGCGACAGGCTTCAATGGTCTGGATGACATGCCAGTGGTCAGGCGTGGCGATGATGATTGCATCAATGTCCTTGCGGGCAATCATTTCGCGGTAGTCTGCATAGAGTTTGAACCCTTTGTAGACCTGTCCTTTCGCCTTTTCGGTCTCTTTTTCTATTACGGCCTGTATCTTTTGCAGGCGGACGGATTCACAGTCCGAAGCCGCTACCACATTTGCCCGGCGGGCAAAATTGGGGCCTAACGTCCCGCGTCCCTGCGCCCCGCATCCGATGAGGCCCATACTGATTTGGTCACTGGGAGCCGTGTAGCCGGTTCCACCCAATACGTTTCGCGGCAGTATCGTAAACGCCGCTGCACTCAAAGTGCTGCTCTTGATAAATGAACGTCTGTTCATGATTCGCTTTGATTTTATAATTAGAAAATATTCAATTGATGATTATGCGACAAAGTTAGAAAAAATAACTTACCTCCCTCCGTTTTTCATGAAAAAAAAACGGAGGGCTCTTTTTTTGAAGAGAAAGGGGGATACATACTTATACTGCACGCGGCATAGTTTTGTGCAAAAACAGGTAGTTAGTAGTTAGCAGTCCCCCAATAAAAGCTTACAGCCCGCCCAAAATAACGGGATCAAAAAAACCTTCATTACACAAAATAGAATGGATGGATATAAGGTTTTTGCAATGTTGTTACACAGGAGCTTTGCTACATGTCCGGCACGTCTCCGGACATTCCCGATAGACTTCCGGGATATCCCA
>JAITAY010000157.1 GCA_031283915.1 Tannerella sp. | reverse complement strand
TATATTGCCGGCAAAGATATATTTCTTTTTTCGGTAAAAGAAGTGGTTTTGTGAAAAAATAACGGTGTTACGGATTATTGAGAGTTTCGCGCCTCTTCCTCTCCCTCTCCCCCCGTTATCAGCAAGCTGAAACCCAATGTCATCAAGTGAAGGATTTCGTTATTGTACCGGCGTGACAAGAAGCGCTCCGAAACAGCAGCAAAATCCCTTTCACTCGAATCAGTGATTCGATTTCGGTCGACCGAAATAGACCGAACCGACGAAGGGGCTGTCCGGAAAAAATAGAAAGGCCATAAATCGTTTTCTCTCGAAATAATATGTACTTTTGCCGGAAAATAGACAATTGGATACAGTAATTTTATCTATTCATGACATTTGAAGAATTAAATCTTGAGAAAGAGATATTGGACGGTCTGTATGCGATGAATTTTGAGGAAGCGACGCCTATTCAGGAACTCTCTATTCCTCATATTCTGGAAGGGAAGGATATCATCGGATATGCGCAGACGGGAACGGGGAAAACAGCCGCCTACGTGCTGCCTATCATCAACCAATTAACGAAGGGTGACTATCCGCAGGACGCCATTAACGCGGTGATCATGGCGCCTACGCGCGAACTGGCGCAGCAAATCGATCAGCAAATCGAAGGATTTACCTATTACGTGCCTGTTTCGACCGTCGCGGTCTACGGCGGAACGGACGGCATTACTTATGCCCGGCAGGAACGCGGTCTGCAAATGGGCGCCGACATCGTAGTGGCTACGCCCGGACGGCTGATCAGTCACCTGAACATGGAGAGCGTCGACCTCTCGCGCGCTTCGTTCTTTGTCCTCGACGAGGCAGACCGTATGCTCGACATGGGTTTTTATGACGACATCATGCAGATATACCGGAAACTCCCGCCTACCTGCCAGGTCATTATGTTTTCCGCCACCATGCCCCCCAAAATACGTACGCTGGCGCAAACCATCCTCAAGCATCCGGAAGAGATCAAGATCGCCATTGCCCGCCCGCCCGAGACCATCATTCAATCAGCCTATATCTGCCATGAAGTGCAGAAACTCCCGATCCTGAGATGCCTGTTTGAAGAAAGCCCTCCGCAGCGCGTCATCATTTTCTCTTCTTCCAAGATGAAAGTGAAGGAACTCGACGCAACCCTCAAACGTTACGGCTTCAATGTGCAGGCGATGCATTCCGACCTGGAACAGCCGGTCCGCGAGCAGGTGATGAGGGATTTCAAGAACCGGCACATTGATATTCTGGTGGCTACCGACGTCGTGGCACGCGGCATCGACATCACCGACATTGGCCTGATTGTGAACTTCGATATTCCCAACGACCCGGAAGACTATGTCCACCGCATCGGCCGCACCGCCCGCGGAACTCACGGCGAAGGATTGGCCATTACTTTCGTAGACATCAGAGAACAGTTCAAGTTCAGGGAGATTGAGAAATTCCTGGGCAAGACGATTTACAAGATACCGATAGACCCCTCGCTGGGCGAGGCGCCGGCTTACGAACCGGACAAATACCGTTCGCTACGCGGACGGAGTGCACGTTCGGGCAGCAGCGGCAAAAACGTTCGTGCCAAATCCGGACGCCCGTCCTCCGGAAAAGGACGTCCGGGACACCGCAACAAAGCCCGTTGAACATTCACTCTTATGCCATCCGGAGATGCTTTGTTTTCCCAATGCAAAAATCAACATTGGCCTCCACGTGCTGCGCAGGCGGGACGACGGCTATCATGAAATAGAAACGATCTTCTATCCCGTTCCCTTGCGGGACGCGCTGGAGGTTGTACCGGCGGAGACATTTGCCTTCCATGCCTTCGGTTTGCCGCTGAACGTCGCGACGGAGGACAATCTCGTATGGAAAGCGCTGAAGCTGCTGGAACAAAGATACTTCATTCCGCCGCTGGAGATTTGCCTGCGGAAATGCATCCCCGACGGGGCTGGACTGGGAGGTGGTTCCGCCGATGCTGCTTTCATGCTGAAACTGCTCAATGACTTTGCCACACTTCACCTCTCCGATACGGAACTGGAAACGCTGGCGGCCAGGCTGGGAGCAGACTGTCCTTTTTTCATCCGTAACCGGCCGCTGCTTGCTTCCGGCACGGGCAACGTATTTGAGCCTGTAGACCTTTCCCTGAAAGGATACACGCTCTGGATCGTCAAACCGGACGTCTCCGTTTCTACCAAAGAAGCATACTCATGGATAAAACCTTCCATTCCGCCGGTATCATTGAGGGAACTCGTTTCGCAACCCGTTTCCGGGTGGAAAGACACGCTGACGAACGACTTTGAAGTCAGCGTATACCGTCGCTGTCCGGTGATCGGCCAAATCAAGGAACAGCTTTACGCCGGAGGAGCGCTATATGCGGCCATGTCAGGATCGGGGTCATCCGTCTACGGACTGTTTGATACGGAAACAGATTTGCAGTTTCCCGGCTGCTTCGTCTGGAAAGGTGTCTTGGATTGAATATTCAATGATTCTCTATCTCCCTTTTCGAACACAGCATCAGGATCAGACCGGCTACTTTGAGTGAGATAGCGCCGTAGAAAAGGATTTTGTACAGTATGGATACGGGATAAATCGTTTTGAAAAGCAGGGAAATCAGGATAAGGCCAACACCTGTCAAGATAAGGTAAAACCACAGACGGGGTTTAAATTTCCCGACACGAAAGACGGAGATCAGGAAAAGCGTCTTGAGCGCGACTGCAATACCAAGCCCTGTCCAAAAATAACACGCCGCCGCTCCCATCCATTTGGAAGCAAAGGCAACCAGCAACACGCCCAGGCCGCTATATAAAAATGCTTTCTTCGGTTTTTGCGTCTGTCTCATCCGGGAGCTTCAAATTGTCATCGTTCATTTACCGTGCAAAGGTAGTTGTTTTTTAGAAAAACAGAGAGGTTTGCCCGCCAAAGCTTATATGTTCCGGCGAGAGGAAAAAACCACGGAGACACTGAGAACACAGAGGGAAAAACCTTCGTGTCCTCTGAACCTCCGTGTTTTAATGATTTCAGGGGGATTTGAATATCCTCATGACGCCAAATCCTTCTCCAGTTGCGTCACCCACGCATCAATACGTTCGTCCGAAAGGCTGCTTTCGTTGTCTTCGTCAATAACCAGTCCGACAAATTGACCGTCGACGACAGATTCGGATGCGTCAAACGAATAGCCTGCCGTGCCGGTATAACCGATCACCGCAGCCTTGTCCTTCACTGCCTGATAGATTTTTCCCATGGCGTCGCAAAAGGTGTCGGGATAGGACGACGAATCGCCGCAGCCGAACAGCCCAACCTTTTTGCCGGACAAATCTGCAGAGCCAACCACGCTGATGAATCCTTCCCAATCGTCCTGCAGGTCGCCCACTCCCCAGGTGGAGCTGCCGAACAGCAATACGTCATACGACGCCAGATCAGACGCCTTTGCCGATGCCACATCATACATGTCATCACTGTTCACATTCAGTTTGGCGGCAATACGTTTTGCTATTTCTTTCGTATTGCCTCCCGAGGTGCCGTAAAAAATTCCGATTTTGCTCATATAAAAAGTTTTTAGTAATTGCGGAACAAAGGTACGGCGGGCTTTTGCACCCGACAATCCCTATTTTTAAGTATTTTGAAAGAATATCCTACCCATATACCGTTACAGGAGAGTAATAGTAATTCGATACATGGCGAATACTTGTCCCGAGCAAAGTGCAATGGAGCGGGGACGGAAGCCGGACAGGCGAATCGGGAACCTGTCAGTTTGGCATACATGCCTCTGCTTCTAAAAGGTCACTTCCACCGTTACTGGTTGCGAAGGATCGCCCTTCCAGCGACTGCCCCGTTCAATCAGGCGGATGGCTTCGCGGTCGGCCTCCGTGCACAGACTGCGTTTGACGGTAAAGTCATAAGGCTTGCCCTGAGCATCAATCCTGAACTGTATTTCCACCGTCCCTTTCATCCTGGCGCATGTCTCTTCCGACGGGCGTATCATCTCCCTCGTCAGGTATTCCCGATACGCTTTCATGCCGATTTGCGGTTCCGGCGCTGGAAGGGATGGTTTTTTTTCAGTCGACACCTCCGGTACGTGATTAACAGTTGCCTTTTTCATCATCTTCAGCATTCTCTTCTCCTCAACAGCCGTATCCGGAAGAGAGGCCGCCTCACAGACGGGAGTGTCTTCCGGATACAGCATATCCGCCGTCCTTTCGGATACGATTTCCTCCACTGCTGTTTCCGCTGGATGGTTACTTTGTGCGATGAATCTGTCGGACAGCGGGCGGTTAAGCAGGAAATAACTGCCGGCGAGTATGCACAGCAACAGACTGGCCGCGGCGGCTATGCGTCCTGTTCTCAAATACGTGCGACGCGTCCGCGACGACAGACGCTTGCGTACCGACATGATACGTTCCGCATGAAAGCTGTCGACCGCCTCAAAGCCCTCCAGCGCTTCCGCCAGAAACGGGTCTTGCATCGCCTCCCGCTCAAGGCGATGCGCTTCCTTCCCTTTTCGCTCTCCCTGAATGTACTTTAATAACTGATTCATTCCCTTGCCATGGTTTGTTCGATACAAATCTTCAGATTCCGTTTTCCGTTCTGGATATAGCTTTTTATACTTTTCAACGGATAACCGGTCGCCTCCGCAATGTCGGCATACGACATTTCTTCCACAAAGAAACGGAGAATCGACACGCGCTGGTTTTCAGGCAACTTTTCCATGCAGTTCCGCAAGGCCGGCATCCGTTCGTCTTCTTCTTCCGCTTCATCCAGCAGATGCAAAATTTCATTTGATTCCATAACACGGGAATGGTATTCGATGGACGGGATGCGTTCCCGGCTGCGCAACAGTTGCAGGCAATGGTTCCGCGCCACGGAGTAGAGCCACGTGCGAAAGACCCGTATCTCATGCTGCAGAACTTTGGTCATCAAAGCTTCGAACAGTTGCATGACCGCATCCTCCGCTTCCGTTTCGTCCCGCAGGTATTTCAGGCAAAGCCCGTACACCAGCATGACATACCGGTCATACAGCAGACCGAAACTGTCCGCATGGCCTGTGTCCTTATAGCGTTGCAGCAGTTCCTCGTCCGTTTCGACGACTGATATGGTGCGCAAGAATTTCAACCGGTGCCTGTTTTTAACGTGTCCTCATCCTTTCCAGGTCTTCCGCCTTTCGGGACAGTTTCTTCCCCAGCAGGCGTGCGCCGGTAGCCGTAATCAGGTAGTCGTCTTCATTGCGGATTCCGCCGAAATCCCGGTATGTCATCACCCGGTCATAGTTGATGAAGGCGGCGAAGTTCTTTTCGGCGTACCACCGGTCTATCAGTTCGGGGATAAAGTAAATGCCCGGTTCGACGGTATGTACAAAGCCCGGTTCCAGCTTGCGCGCCAGACGCAGAGACCTGCGTCCGAACTGCCTGCTTTTGGGCTGTCCGTCATACCCGACGTATATCTCGCCGAGATTCTCCATGTCATGCACATCCAGTCCCATCATGTGACCCAGTCCGTGGGGATAAAAGAGTGCATGTGCGCCGGCTTCCACTGCTTCCGCCGCATCACCGCGCATCAGCCCGAGACTTTTCAATCCTTCGACGATGATTTTCGCAGAAATGTCATAGACATCTTCGAAACGGATGCCCGGCCGCAACGACGCAACCGCCGCTTCATAACAGGCTATCTGTATGTCGTGCATATCGCGCTGGCGTGCCGTAAAGACCGGGTCTGCCGGGACGGTCGTCGACAGGTCGCCGGCGTATCCCGTTTCCGTTTCGGCGCCGGCGTCGAGCAGGAACAAATCGCCGCTCTTCACCGTATTTCCATGCTCATGATTGTGCAAAGTCTGCCCGTTGACCGTCGCAATGGTCGGGAACGACAGCCGGCAGTTGTGTGCAGTGGCCACCGCCTCAACCGCTGCCGCCACTTCACATTCACGGATGCCCGGCCGCACCATCCGGATCATGGCCATATGCATGTCTGCCGTCACAAGGCACGCCTTTTCGATTTCGGCCACTTCCTCCTCCGTCTTGTAGTTCCTCAGATTGACAACGCCCCTGACAAAGGGCGTCGAAGGGGTTTCACTCCCCGGCAACACCTCGAGCAGCCTCCACAGCTTGATTTGATGTTCCGGCCGGTAAGGCGGCAAATAATGAACCGGCTGGCCCTTCCGGACAGCGTTCCGCAGGTACGTCCCCAGTTCCCCGGACGGTTTCACGAGCCGTATGCCGGCCGCTTCACACCTTTCGCGCAATGCCGGCTGAGCGCCCGTCCAAACAATCGCGTCCAGAGTCAGTTCATTGCCGAAAATGATTTCCCTGTCTTCGTCCAGGTCTATCACGGCCGACAGACCGGCAACCGGTAACCCGAAAAAGTACAGGAACGTGGAATCCTGCCGGAACGGATACGTATTATCCGCATAATTACAACTGCTTTCGTCGTTTCCGAGAAAAAGTAACAGTCCGCTTCCGACGGCCTTTTTCAAGGCTGCGCGTCGTGCTGTGTAAGTTTCTTTCTTGAACATAACCGTATGTTTTTACTTGAGTGAGCAAAGATACGGAATTTACTGAAGTACACCAGCCGGGATATTCCCGGAGGAATGGCACAAAAACGGCACGACGGATTCAGATTGATTTTGGGAAGTTTGTTTGTAGCAGGAACGGCGGCAGGCGGTGTAAATCGTTCTTTAAAAAAATAGCAGGAAGAATTTGACAAACAGTCAAAATTAATTCTTATCTTTGCGGCGTAAACAATCAAGGTTTATATTGAAATCTTTCTTAGCTATGTTTTGCTCCGCTTCTGTTTTGCGGATCTTCTCATCGTCAAAATCGACATCAAAATCAACTTTTTTGTTTAATGTATTAATCAGTTGCGAAAGAGTGTAACACAAATTGTCGTGACACATTTTTGCGAATAAATTTATGAAATCGTTTTTTATCGGAAACAAAGAAGTTAAACGGCTCATTATACAAGACGGAATGGGCATAGGTTTCTCTCTTTCGGGGCTTGCATCGGCTGTCGCCAACGAAGGGGAAACAGGTGTTATTTCCTGTGCCAGAGCAGGCTTGCTTTATAGCCTCGCCGGGATTTCTGCCCAGACATTTTACCCGACCTTCTCCTCTATTTCTATTACGAACTAAAAATCAAAAAGAACTGTTTTGGAAGCAGTAAAGCATTTATGACATTTAAAGAATTAAATATTTCAGAGCCTGTATTGAAGGCTTTGGCTGGTAAGAATTATAAAAAGCCTACGCCTATTCAGGAGCAGGCAATACCAGTGGCACTCGGCGGACGCGACCTGCTGGGCATAGCGCAGACGGGGACGGGTAAAACCGCCGCATTTGCAATACCCATCATCCAGCAACTGAATCAGTCGCCCTCCAAAAACCGGAAGCGGGAGATACGGGCATTGATTCTGACCCCTACGCGCGAACTTGCCATTCAGATTGACGAATGTTTCGGCGATTACGCCAGACATACCGGTATGCGCCATACGGTAATATTCGGAGGCGTAAATCAAAAGCCGCAGGTCGAGTCGCTGCAACGCGGGACGGACATCCTGATTGCTACTCCGGGACGCCTGCTCGATCTGATTAATCAAAAATATATTACCCTCCATCACGTAGAGCACTTCGTACTGGACGAAGCCGACCGCATGCTTGACATGGGTTTTGTGCACGATATAAAGCGGGTGTTACCCCTGTTGCCGAAACAGAAACAGACGCTTTTCTTCTCGGCAACCATGCCGCAGGCCATCGCCAATCTGTCGAAATCCATCCTGGACAGACCGGTAAGGGTAGAAGTCGCTCCGGTAGCGTCTGTCGTAGACACGATTGAACAATGCCTGTATTTTGTGGAAAAACCGCAGAAAAGCCAGTTGCTTATTGAAATTCTGGAAAAAGAAGCCAAAAATGTGCTGGTTTTCTCGCGCACCAAACACGGGGCGGACAAGATTGCCCGGGTGCTGAACAAACAGGGCATCGGTTGTGAAGCCATTCACGGCAATAAGACGCAGGGAGCGCGGCAGCGTGCGCTCGCCAATTTCAAGTCCGGCAAGACGCGCGTCATCATTGCTACCGACATCGCCGCAAGGGGGATTGACATTGCCAATCTGGAAATGGTGATCAACTACGACCTGCCCGATGTGGCGGAAACATACGTTCACCGTATCGGACGTACCGGACGTGCCGGCAACAGCGGAACGGCGCTTACCTTCTGCTCGCAGGAGGAATATACAATGGTAAAAGATATTCAGAAACTTACCGGAAAGAAATTAAGCACAATGCCAATTTCCGCCTGAGTATCGAAAAAAATAAAATACAATAATATCCCGTCTATGGCTATATCCTTCAACAAAAGAGAACTGGAAAAGAAAAAAGAGCAGAAAAGAAAAGAAAAGCAGAAACGCAAAGAAGAGCGCAGGGCTAATGCGAGCAGTTCGTTTGACGATATGATTGCTTATGTGGACGAAAACGGCGTAATTACCGGCACTCCGCCCGATCCCGATAAAAAACGGGAAGTGGATGTGAATAATATCGTCGTTTCTACCCCCAAAAAGAATGAAGAAGAAAAATCGGCATTGAGCGGTCGCGTGGAATACTTTAACTCGGACAAAGGTTATGGTTTTATTAAAAATACTTCCGGCACGGACAAATATTTTTTCCACATCAGCAATGCCCCGGCTAACATTGCCGAAGGAAACACGGTTACTTTTGAACTGGAACGAGGTGAAAAAGGCTTGAATGCCGTAAAGATCGTTCTTACGAAATAGAACACAAT
>JAITAY010000104.1 GCA_031283915.1 Tannerella sp. | reverse complement strand
AACTTGCTGTTATTTATTACAGCATGATGTCTTCAAAACAGAAATACAATCCACAGGACTTAATTGAGTTCCAGAAAAATTATAAGGAAATGAAAATCAATAGACTGGATAAATCGCTCGAAAAACTTAAATCTTCTGCTTAAGGAGGGTGTGTAATGATTATTATTCAATACGATACATGTTAGTTACATAGGAGTAGATAGTAGTAGAGGGCGGTTGGCAGAAAAGCGGCAGTTGGAGGGAAAGGCGTAAAAGTGAGGGTTTGAGCGGACAGCTTCGTCGTATCACAGAACTACCGACTACTATTCTACTGGCTACTGACTACCTGTTTTTGCACAAAACTATACCGCGTGCAGGATAATAAAGACGAAAAAGGTTGAAAGGGCTTTTCGTCTCTGCCAAAATCAAGCCGCGCGGAGCATAAACAGGGGCCATGGCAATCCTTTGACTGAAACGGCTCTTTTCACCGTGAGAAAACGGAAACCTGTTCATTATAATCACATTCCTCCGGATAAAGAAAGTCCGCGAATCACACGATTTTTTTCTGTCGTGCACCTTCGCGGACTGTTCATTTACCTGTCCGGCCTCAGTATCAGTATCCCGGATTCTCTATCAGATTCGGATTCTGTCCCGTCCGGGTCAGCGTGACGGGCAAATAGTAACACCGTTCATCGAAACGTGGCGTCGTGGCGCCATCGTAATTGTTCACCACGAAGAGCTGGAACTTGCGCGTTTCATAATCCAGCCGGAATATCAGACCGGAACCCGGCTTCGAGAGTTTGTCTTCGGCAATCCGCCAGCGACGCACATCCCAGTAGCGATGCCCTTCGAAGAAGAGTTCCACTTTCCGTTCGTGACGAATGCTCTCCATGTCAATCGAAGTCTTCCGTGCAATACCGGCTCTGTCCCTGATTTGATTGATGGCATCCAGCGCCTCGTCCGTCCGTCCCAGCTCAAAAGCGCTTTCGGCCAGATTCAGCAGTATTTCACCGTATCGGAAGATGGGGCAGTCCGTACCGCTCCGCTCGTGAAGACAGGCATCGGAGGCTTCGTTCAGCATCTTCAACACGCCGAAACCCGTTCCGAAATTTCCGCCGACATGCTGATTCCCCCATGCCGAAACGCCCTCATAGGCATCCTGCTGGTTCTCGTACAATACGCCGTCGCTTCCGATGATGCCGCGGTGCGAATCCACCTTGCCGCCTCTCCAGGGCGTCTCGTTCGTCCAGACAGAGGCGAAGAAGCGGGGATCGCGATCGCCCCACAGCTCCTCCATGCTCCACAGTCCCGTCTGAATGGCGGCGCGGTCGAGCGTGCCGGGGCTGCCGTCCGCATATTCAAATTCCTCGACCATTTCCAGGTAAACGGGGGCGGACATGCCGCAGTCATATCCCTGGGGCTTGGGAGACAGCACAAAATCATACTTCCAGTTGTTTTGATTCTCGTCATACTGTTTGGCTAAGATGATTTCGCTGTTGCGCTCTTTGAGGAAGAGATTTCTGAAATTCTGCACCCTGTCGGCATCCGCATTGTAAAGGCTATAACCGCAGGTCGCGATTTTATGCGCAGCATCCAGGCTTTTCTGAAAATAGCTTGCCGCCTGTTCCTGCGGGATGCCCAGCAGACCGTCCAACTGTACTTTGCCGTACCGGGCGATGCTGCCGGCATACAGCGCGGCGCGGCATTTCAGCGCCAGCGCCGCACCCTGCGTGACACGTCCGTATTCGGGCGTTCCTTTCAGGTCTTCTTCAATGGCGTCTATTTCGCTGATGATGAAATCGTAAAGCTCTTTCTCGGAATTGCGTTTGGGATACAGTTCTTCCTCGGGCGAATCCAGCTGGAGCGTTTTGGTGATCAGGGGAACGCCGCCATGACGTTTCACCAGTGCGAAATAGTTGTAGGCTCTCAGGAAACGGGCTTCCGCTACACGGTTGGCGATAAAGTCGGGATCGTTGGAGCTGGACGGCAGTTTTTCTATCAGCATGTTCAGTTCGCGGATAATCGAGTACGCCTGATCCCACCACTCCAGCAAACCCCCGGCAACGGTCAGGCCGCCTGTTTTATAGCCAAATGCATTGTAGCCTCCATACCATATCAGGTTTCCCGTTTCATCGGATACCGTAGATATAGCCAGAAATCCGAAATGCTGCGCCCAGTAGTCGGTAAAAGTCGACAGCTCAAACTGAAAGATCGTCATTCGTGCATATTTGTGAGCCAGATAGGCATCCACCAGATTCGGGTCGTCCCACAGGACATCTTCGGAAATGATGTCCAACGGTTTTTTATCCAGTACATCATTCGTGCAGGAAGGAGCCAGGCTCAACAGTCCCGCTGCAAATATCAAACATAACAATTTATTTTTCATATTCATTCGGTCTTATTGTTGTTATTAAAAGTTCATGCTCAATCCGAAACTGATGGTACGCTGCTGCGGATAGTACGAAGATGCGTTGCCACTCGGCATTTCCGGATCAATGTAATACTTGCTCAAAGTACTTAAAGTAAACAGATTGGTGCCCGAAATATACAGACGCAGCTTGTCAATTCCGGCTTTGTCCGTCCACAGTTTGGGCAGCGTATATCCCAGTGATACATTCTTGAGTCGCACGTAGGCCGACGATCGCAGCATATAGTCCGAATCGCCGCCGCCGTAAACGCCTCCCGGCCTTGCTATCAGCGCCTCCCGGCGGTTGGTTGTTTCCGTCCAGCGCAATTTGTAATACGTATCCGCGTAAAGAAAATGTCCTGCACCTCCGCTGTTCGTGGAATATCCGAAAGCGCCCTGGAACAGGGCTATCAGGTCAAAGCCTCGATATGCAACAGACCCGTTCAGACCGTAAAACCAGTGCGGCGTATTTCCCTTTCCTATTTCCTGCCGGTCTTTCCAGTCCAGTTTGCCGTCGCCGTTCATGTCCTTGAGTCTGACGTCTCCCGGACGAAGCGCGGCGTTGCCTCCCCCCACGATGGTATATTCGTATGGCAGGGCGTCGATCTCCGCCTGACTGGTAAATACCCCGTCGGAAACATACCCGAAGGCGCGGTCTGTCCACTGGCCGGACTTTTGATTCTGCCGCTTCTGGTCGGGGTCTTCATAGTCCGGTTCGTCGCAATAATCCCATTTAGCCCGCGACCAGGAAATATTGGCGCTGATGTCATACGTAAAGTCCTTTTGGCTTTTGGCCGTTCCCAGCGAGAGTTCAAATCCGCGGTCGTTCAGGCTGTTGAGATTCTCCGTCGGCAGCGTGGCGCCAAAGGTACTCGGCAGCGAGGTGTTGCGCGTGGCAGGAATACCGTCGCGCGTGCGGTAGAAGGCTTCTGCCGTACCGTAGACCGTACGGTTCGAAAGCGAAAAATCCAGTCCGCCGTTATAGACGTTCATCTTCTCCCATGTCAGCAGCGGATTGGCCATGCCGGTCGGAGCCAGGCCGTTGACAAACCGGTCGCCCCACTGGTAGAGTCCGCTTACCTGGAAACCGGCCAGGTACTGGAAATTTCCCACGCCATCATACCCCGAAGAGCCGTAACTGGCACGCAGTTTGAGAAAATCTATCGCACTTATGCTCTGCATGAATCCTTCCTGCGAAATGATCCATCCGAGGGAAACGCCGGGGAAATAGCCCCATCTTTTCCCTTCGGGGAACTTGGCCGAAGCGTCTGCACGCAGAATGGTTTCCAGCAAATACTTGTCCCTGTAACTGTAATTGACGCGCCCGATCACGCTCGCCCGTCCCCATTCGCTGGCTGAACCGCCGGTACTCTGAGAGGCGGTCGAACCGGCAAACATCTGTTCGATGGCTGGCGTCAGGAACTCTCCGCGCCCTGCCGAAAAATTATTCCCCGAAAAGTCTACGCTTTCATACATGGCCAGCACCGTCACATGATGGTCGCTGTTAAACGTATGGTCATAGTTCAGCGAATACTGCTGAGTCAGCTGACGGTTAAATACCACGTTTTCACTCAGCGAGGCCGCTGTCCTGAAATTTCCAGCCAGCGTATACGTATCGGATGCATAGTTATAAGTATACCACTCGTAAGGCTTCGAAAAGCTCTTGCCATACTGCTGCCAGTCCCTGTAATTGACAAATGCCCGGGCTTTCAGCCCTTCGATGAACGGCACGTCGTATGACAACGTGGCGCTGCCCCGCAAATCCCGGTCTCTTTTCCGGTTGTATCCGTCAATATCCATGTTGGTGCTCATGGCTACGCTGCCCACGTCGATTCCGCCGGACGAGAGTCTGGTGGGATCGGGCAACTCGGTCGGGTACCAGGGTTGAGTAGCATACAGGTCCTGCCAGAAGTATGCAGAGTTCACCCGACCGGCAAAATTACGGTCTTCATACACCGCAGAAAGATCGATGGACAGGGTCAGCCTCGACGTAATCTCCGCATCAATATTCGACTGTATGTTGAAACGATCGTAGTCGCCGCCGTTTTTCTTGACCATGGTACCCTGTTTCTGATAGCCGAAAAAGCCGAGGTATTTCAGTTTTTCGGTACCGCCGCGGATGGACAGGTTGTGATTCTGCTGCGGCGCCCAGTCCCGGAATACATAGTCGAACCAGTCGGAAGAAGGATAGGCCGGATCATTGCCTGCAAAATACTTTTCTACTTCTTCCGCCGTAAACGGCACTGTTTCTTCAGACCGTCCGGCGTTCAGGTGTGTCTCCCGCCGAAGCTGCGTCCACTCTCCCGAACTCTGTGTCCTTGAGACGTTCGTAGCTCCCTGCATGGTGTAGGACGTGTTGAGCGTGATGGCGGGTTTTTGGCTGATACCCCGTTTGGTAGTCACCAGTAAAACCCCGTTACCTGCCCGTGCACCATAGATGGACGCTGCTCCGTCCTTCAGAATGGAAATCGTTTCGATCTGATTGGGATCCAGGTCTGTCAAACTGGCCTCGATGCCATCTACGATTACCAGCGGACTTCCGAAACCGCGAATGTTCAGACTTGCCTGGTCCGAACCCGGCATACCCGAAGACTGCACGGTAATCAGGCCGGGAAGCTTTCCGGAAAGTGCATTCGTTACGTTCCCTACCGGAGCAATCGTAAGCTGCTCCGCCTTAACGGCAGACACCGACCCGGTCAGGGTACTTTTTCGCTGCGTACCGTAGCCCACGACTACGATTTCGTCCAGCGCCTGCAAGTCTTCTTTCAGCGTGATATTCAGCTGCGTCTGATTTCCGACAGAAATGTCCTGCGTGAGAAATCCGATAAAGGATACCTGCAAAACGGCGCCGGGTGAAACCGTCAGGACAAATTTCCCGTCTGCATCGGTCACCGTACCGTTTGTCGTACCTTTCTCCACTACATTTGCACCGATGATCGTTTCGCCACCGGCATCAATCACCGTACCGCTCACCTGTTTCTGCGCAAAGGCAGCGAGTGAACCACTAAGGATACACAGCATCACACATGCGATCTTTCGCCATGTACCCCATCTGCTTAAAATGAATTTTCTTTTCATTTGGTCATTAATTAAATTAAACTTCTATATAATACATAAGATCATTTTTGTTTCCGTTGCTTCCTGAGAATTTTCATAGTCTGCCGATATTCCGTCCCTGCCGTCCCACAAGTCCCTCCTGTCCCATAAGTCCCTGTTTTCATCTGTTTTTTATTTCCCGATTCCCGGA
>JAITAY010000064.1 GCA_031283915.1 Tannerella sp. | reverse complement strand
TGGGCTATCGGTATCTGGTCGGTCGGCGCGTGTCTACATGCGTTTTGCGGCATTGCCACGTCGGGCTTTCTTGCCGGCGAGTGGTTTGTCGGTTTTGCCGAAGCACGGGAGATAATCTCCCGCCTCGGAGACGGCGCCCTGGTTGTCAGTGTGAGCGTCATGCTGTTTATCTTTGCGCGGTTCGTGCTGGCGCTCGGCGAAGCAGGCAACTTCCCCGCAGCAATCAAGGCTACCGCCGAATATTTCCCCAAAAAAGACCGCGCCTTCTCCACCAGCATCTTTAATTCGGGCGCTACCATCGGCGCCATGATTGCACCGGCCTGTATCCTCTACGTCGCCGAGTTGTGGGGGTGGGAAGCGACATTTATCATCATCGGTTTACTGGGATTCATCTGGATGGGATTCTGGACATTCATCTACCGAAAACCCGATCGGAACCTCCAAGTGAACAAAGCTGAACTGGCATACATCCAGCAAGACCAGCAGACGGACAAAACCGTCAAAAGTCATGAAGCAACCGAAAAAAAGCTCTCGTTTACCAAATGTTTCCAGTTCAAACAGACGTGGGCATTTGCATTCGGCAAGTTTATGACCGACGGCGTCTGGTGGTTTTACCTCTTCTGGATGCCGAAATACCTGCAAACCGTTTTCAATATCGAAGGCACAGCACAGGTGCTTCCGCTGACGGTGCTCTACACTGTTGTAATGATCTCCATCTATGGCGGATGGCTGCCTTCGTACTTTATCGACAAGAAAGGCATGAACCCGTATGCCGGACGTATGCGCGCCATGCTGATATTCGCCTTCTTCCCGCTACTGGCGCTCGTTGCACAGCCGTTAGGCGGATATTCCTACTGGCTACCGGTCATTATCATCGGCATTGCCGGGGCGGCGCATCAGGCATGGTCGGCCAACCTCTTCTCCACGGTCGGCGACATGTTCCCCAAGGGGGCTATTGCGACGGTAACGGGCATTGGCGGCATGGCGGGCGGCCTCGGTTCGTTCTTCATACAGAAAGGTGCAGGTATGCTTTTCGACTATACCGGCAGGACGAATATGCGTTTCCTCGGCTTCGAAGGTGAATCCTCGGGTTACTTTATGATTTTCATCATCTGCGCCGTTGCCTATCTGATAGGATGGGTGGTAATGAAGTCGCTGGTGCCGAAATACAAACTGATTAATGAAACGGAGTAACTAAAAAACGGATACAAGAATGAGCCGGTATGGAAATGAACAGACACGGCGGCTCATTCGCTTATTGTCTAATTTCATATTAAAGTCATGAACCATTCTTTATTATTCCGTACTTTTCTTTCCCGCAGGGGTTTCATCCGCCAGGCGGCCATGAGTACGGCGTTACTGACCCTGCCTTCGGCCGGCGCGTTGCAGGCTGTACCGGCAACCTCTCTGCCCAAGATGCCGGCAGACGAATCCCCGGCGTCGCTTGATCAAGAAACACTCCGCCGCTGGAGTGCGCCGTTCCGCGGTTGGGAGTATCACCCCGACCCGGTCATTCCGGCAGATTATCCGATTCCCGGTGCGGAAGATTTTCACAACTACGATGTTCCGTGCGTTTTCCAGTTGGAAGACAAGCCGAACGTCTGGTACATGAGTTTCATTGGATTCAATCAGGCGGGATACAATTCGTTCGTGGTGGAAAGCGACGACTTGATTCACTGGAAAAACCCGCAACGGGCCATGGGCTTCGGCCCGGAAGGCGCGTTTGACCACGGCGGCTGCGTCATCGGCGCCTTTCTGTATCACGACTGGGACATCCGTGCGCCGCGAATGCTCCGGAAACGGGATGGCAAATACTGGACGCTCTACGGCTGCTATCCGCGTCAAGGAGGCTACGAGTTGCGACCGGGCTACGAAGGCGTAGCCGTGAGCGACGACGGTATTCACTGGCAGCGGGCGGCGGACGAGCCGATTCTTTCCATCTACCAACAAGACTGCAAAGCCTGGGAAAAAGATTGCATTTATCAGCCCTGGCTGGTGGAGCGGGAGGGTACCTATTACAACTTTTACAACGCGGCGCAGGGGCCTGTGGAGCAATTGGGGCTTGCGCTCTCGAACGACCTGAAGCACTGGGTGCGCTATCCGTTCAATCCGGTGCTGCGCAACCGTCCGGGTGGTTACGACGAGAGGTTTTGTTCCGACGGGAAAGTGTTCAGAGATGGCGATCACTGGACGATGTTCTATTTCGGCGTCGGACGGGGCGGCGCGAGTATCATGGTAGCCTTCTCCCGCGACTTGCTGCACTGGACGGCCGACCCCGAACCGCTTTATCCCTTCGGCGGTCACCCAACGGGTCTCGACCGGCAGTATGCACACAAGATTTCGCTCGTCCTTAACCCCTCAGACAGCACCTGGTACATGTACTATTGTGCCGTCGGCGACAGGGGACGTACTATCGGGCTGCTGAAAGGGAGAGGAAGATAAATGATCAAGACATCCCGTAAGCATTAAACTTTGTTTTGATTGCAACTTCTCGAATTTGTACTCATAGAGTTGTGGCGAGGGACTCCCTTTGGGCGTTTCCTTATACGCTTATATCATTTGTGGAGAGGGTTTGAGCTTCTTATGAATCGCTAAGAATGAAATATTTACGAACTCTATACTTCTCGCGCGGTAAGCTGTTGATGTAAACCGGCATGTAAACCAAGTAGCTCAATAGGAGATAGACTACACGCAAATTATACTTTACGCGGTATGATTTTGTGCAGGTGCATATTTTCCCCACAGGGGAATCATATCAATAGAAAAACTGGTATCCCTTTTCCCTGTTCCCCGTTAGAGGATTCATAAACAGAGGTGAATGCCCTGACGGGCAATCCGGCAGGTTGACAACCTGTGTTTTCTATTGATATGTTTACCCTGACGGGTAAAGCACAAAACTATACCGCGCGCAGTATAATAGCGTTGAACATTTTTATTTTGTCGTAATTGACTATGTGCTTAAAATTCCAGCTAATGAGACAGTCAATTCGGTTTACTGACGCTAAGGCTATATGATAAGCGTCGTTCTCGCTGGCCTGTCCTAAAGCCTTTTCGGAGATGTATAGATTTTTTAATGCTTCTACTTCATCTGTTACCCCGATAGAGTGATAACAGTCGGGAGGTATCAACTTTTTTACGTCTTTCACCTGTTGTGGTGCATTTTGCAATTCGGTTTCATTGATTTCAGAAAAGTAAATATCAAATTCTTTGGCTGCAATGCGGGTAAATAACTGCTGTGTTGCGCTTTCAAATTCGGTAT
>JAITAY010000059.1 GCA_031283915.1 Tannerella sp. | reverse complement strand
ATTTCTTTTCCGGTTTTATTCCTGCGCCTTGATCGTGGGTGTAGGTGTGAGTTCAAAAAAATACGGCTTTTTGCGTCCCCGCGCCAGGTCATACATGTTTTCATGTGCGATACGGGCGGCTTCCGTCAATTCGGTATAGGGAAGCGAACAGGCATCCAACAGGCCGATGTTATAGTTTTCGCCATCACCGCGTCCCAGTAAAGGCTGGTCTGTCCACTGAAACCAGTGCATACCGATGATTTCCGGACGTGAAAAACCATTCTCCGCATAGGTGCGATAAGCCTCGCCCCGCTCTGCCTGTGAAATCACGGTTTGCAGACCGCTGGTAGGCAAGTTGCCGTCCAGCGCACTTCCGAAATGCCATTCACTCAGCAGTACCGGCCGGCCACTGATACGGGAAATTTCTTCCGTCGGCGGAGGAAACGGTGCGGTATAGGCGCTCATCGATAAGACATCGAAATGGCGTGCCGGCTTCACCAGCACGTCCGAACTGATCCATGCATACCGCATCCCCAGGTTCAGGTGATTCGGGTCAACTTTCTTCGTTTCCTCACAAATGATCCGTATCCATTCCTCCACCATCAGTGCGGTAAATTCCCGGAAATCCGTTTCCGACGTTTCCGACGGATCCTTTTTGAACGTCTGCATCAACAGTTCGTCAATGGAAGCGTACGACACGTTCCATGCCGCATTGAAATCCGCCGTCTGCCGATATTTCTCCTTCAACCAGGCGACAAAACGCAGTTTCGTGTAGCTCAATTGCGGAGTAGCGAACATCTCGCGGGCAAGTACATTGTCGCCAAACGCCCATTTGGGTTCGTTGCACAGGAAATAGCCGATCAGCAGCTTGTCCTCTTTTGACGGCGAGAGTTGCCGGGCATATTTTGCAGCCAGATCCCGATATTCAGGACTGAATACATCCGGGAAATCGCGGTAAAGCCGTATGTTGGTCACCGGCATTTCACCCATGTGATAGACGTAGGGCAGGCCACTCTTTTGTGCAAATCCGCCGTCTGCCCAGTTGCCGACGGTGTTGAAGCGCCATTTCTTCATCAAGCCGGGCGTCGTGACCAGCCATTTATCAAGCCACTGATCGCCGTACACCCGTATCTGGTTAGCCTTGTAATAGTCAATCCGTTTGTGCTCTCCCTCTTCGTAGATAGAGGCAAATTCGCCGTTCCGGTCGGGCATCCACTCCAGCAAGTCTTCCATCCCGTTGTAGACGCCGGACTGGCGGGCGGTGATGCAGTTGATACCGGCGCTCAGGAACGCATACCCGTCGGGGTCTACGAACCACCACCGGCGTCCGTCGTGCTGCACCCTGAAAAAACCGGTCGATTCGAAACGAAGGGCTTTCAGGCCGCCGTACCGACTCCAGCCTTTGGGATAAGTGGCTTTGGCGGCCGATTTTTCCACCTGTACCATCTTTTGCTTCAATTCCGTTTCACTTTTGATTTTGCCCGGCCAGTCGCGCATAGTCCACTGGCCGAAACGGTCAACGTATTTCTGTTGCGGCGCTTCGTAGTTGGGGGGCAACTCGTCGGTCAGGTAAACGGAAGCAATTTCAACGGTCGGCGCAAAGAGCGGCGACATGCTGGGGAAAATTTGCAGGCACATCCCGGCAATGTCTTCCGGTTCGATGCGGTTGCCCGTCAGAACGCCTTTTAACTGACGCGGGAAACGTGCCAGGAAAATTTGTTGCGCAGAAAGGTGTTCCAGCGGAAAAATAACCTGTGTCTTCAGTTTGGGCAATACAGCTACGGAACAGGACAGCCAGGGTCTCTCCGATACCGGTTCGCCCCTGCGAAACAGGCAGATGTTCAGCAGAATGGTATGTTCGTTCGGATGATAGACTTCGCAAACCATATACTTGGCCTTTTGCCAGTCGATCGTTTCGTTCATCGCCAGCAACAGGACGCTGCCGTTTTCGTCCGATTTCACTTGCAGAACGTCCTTGTGGAACGTCTCCGACCATTTTGTGTCATGAGGGATTCGGGAAGCGGCCGCCGAGCGGTTGAGATCAAAATCATAACGGACTTGCGCATCTGCCGCCCAAAGCGTCAGACAACCTAAAAAACAAATAACAGATCGTTTCATTATTATGACAGGGTGATGTTTTGAATTAGTTTCTGAAAAGTTTATCGGCCGGCACAATCTGATTGGGAATACCCGGCCCTTCGTAATAAAGTGTGATTTCGCCGCCGCCACCCTGCTTGAAATATTCCAGGCGGATGGGATAAATGCCGGCTTTCAGTTCAATCTTTCCGGTACGGATGCTTTCGCCCGTACCGCTCTTGTTCACTACCAACTCGCGACCGATATACAGTTTGCTGCCGTCTTCCGAAAACAAGCGGAAGATATACATCCCGTCCTCCTCAATCCGGAGGTTTCCGGTGAACGTCATGGCATAATGATTTCCGTACAGGCCCCGCAAGGTTTGCAGGTCGGGACTGCTATGGAGCGAAAACTCATAGCAAACACCCTCGCCCGCCGGCCGCAACGCCCGGAAGTCCGGCATTTCCTTCATCTCGGGCTGCTGATAAATTTTGAAGTTCAGGCCATGACCGGCTTTGGTATCAGCCACGCGGTAATACGCCGTCACGTTCGGGCTTTCCCCCTTTTCGGTGAACAGGCGGGCATTGATCACCGTAGAGCGATCGACCGTAAAAGGTGCGGTATAGACACTGGATTCGTCGCGCGTGGGTATGCTGCCGTCCGTCGTATAACGGATGACTCCTGCCTCACCGACCGGCATCGCAATGTTCACTTCCGCCGGCTGGTCGACAAAAAGCCGGCCGTGGGGTTTGTCTTCCACCGGGAAAACCGGCGGCGGAAGCAATTCAAGGCCGTTCCACCGGTTGGCCGGTTCATCGAATCCCGTAAAGGCGCCTTTCGTCGGCCGTCCCGTCCATTCGCTGGGAATATCAAGCCCGAGGGCGAAAGCGACATTGGCGGCCATGTCAAACACATACATTTGCTGCTTGACTTCATAATTCTTCCTGATGCCGGCGCCGCTGAAGATGACCGGTACGGTCACTTCCTCCCAGGCCGCGTCGCCGTGGCCGTGATAAATGCCGCCGTGATCGGAGACAATCATGATCATGGTGTGGTCGGCGATACCGGCTTCGCGAATGGCGTCGACAATGATACGCACCCACGTATCAGCCTCTTCCACACTGCGGAGATAACCGGGCGACATGTGGCCTTGGCGGTGGCCATGCCCGTCAACTTCATCCAGATGGATAAAGAGAAAGTTCGGCTTTTTCTCCCGAATGTATTCGGCCGACCGTTTGGCCGTTTCTATGGCGGAGGGTTTGGTTTCATGGACATTCAGCAACTCAGGCTCGAACATCAGCCCGATAGCCCACCATTGGTAGATGGCGCCTGTTTCCGCTTCGGGACGCTGGTCGCGCATGATCCGGAAAATATTCGGGAACCGGAAGTTTTCCGTCATGACGACCGGCGCCAGCTCCAGGTTGCGCATGTAAGAACTCCCGTCCCAGTGCCAGATGGCCGGCCCCGAAATTTCCGGTCCGGCGCCGTAGAGCATCGTATTCCAGTTGGGTGTACTTGTACTCGGCGCCACCGTCCGTACTTTGTAACTGACCGCCCCGTTGCGGATCAGGCTGTCCATACAGGGCGTATTTGCTGTTTTCAATCCCGGTACACTCAAGGCGTCAATCCCGATGACCACCACATGGTTAATTCCCTCCGGATGCCGGTTCTCTTTCCCGCATCCTGCAACCAAAAGGCACAATAGCCCGGCAAGAATATGATTACGCATTTTTTTTACATTTAATATTATAATACGGGGGACAAAATTACATGAAAAATTTGTGTATTCCAAGCGCATGAGTGGTCTTTCTCACTCCCGCCGACCTGCCGGCAGACGGGTACACGCTCGAAGTCCGCTTGTTACCTAAGGAGCTGTCTGGAAATAAACCATCCAAATTTACGGGAGATGTTTTTTGCCATCCAACGACTGAAAATGCGCGCATACCGGGGTATGTAAGCATTTTCAGGAGGAAGCAGGGTGAAAAACAGAC
>JAITAY010000041.1 GCA_031283915.1 Tannerella sp. | reverse complement strand
AGTTAGTAGCTGGTAGAATAGTAGCCGGCAGTTCTGTGATACGACGAAGCTGTCCGCTCAAACCCTCACGTTTACGCCTTTCCCTCCAACGGCCGCTTTTCTGCCAAAAGCCCTCTACTATACTTTACGCGGTATGATTTTGTGCAGGTGCATATTTTCCCCACAGGGGAATCCTGTCAATAGAAAAACGGGTATCCCTTTTCCCTGTTCCCCGTCAGGGGATTCATGGCCTGTCAATGTACTGGGTTAGCGTGTGTCGGGTTACAGCGCTAAGGCCTGTCGGCTGCCAGCGTTGGTGCCTGTCAGCTGCCAGCGTTGGTGCCTGTCAGCTGCCAGCGTTGGTGCCTGTCGACTGCCAGCGTTGGTGCCTGTCGACTGCCAGCGTTGGTGCCTGTCGGCTGCCAGCGTTGGTGCCTGTCGGCTGCCAGCGTTGGTGCCTGTCGGGTAACTCAAACGGGCAACCGCAATCCGTCCAACAGCCGGACGTAAAGGTCAATGGCTTCGCGTATTTCCGCCGGATGAATCCATTCGTCCGCCGTGTGTGAGCGTGCAGAGTCTCCGGGGCCGATTTTGACCGTGGGGAAAGGCATCAGCGCCTGATCGCTTAATGTGGGTGAGCCGAAGGGTTCCCGGCCGAGCATTAGGGCTCGTTGCACAAAGGGATGTGTCGCGTCGATTCGCGAAGAATTTAACCGGAGACTGCGCGGCGTCACTTCGCAACGGACGTGTTGCCTGACTTCGTCGCAGATGGCTTGATTGGAATAAAATTCGTTGGTGCGAACGTCTACCGTGAACCGGCATTCGTCCGGAATCACATTGTGCTGGGTACCGGCCTGAATCATGGTCACCGTCATCTTCACCGCCCCCAGCAGGTCGCTTTGCCGCGGGAAAAGGTGCGTATGGAACCAGCGAATGTCGTCCATGGCTGCGGCGATTGCGTTCACCCCTTCGGCACGCGCCGCATGACCGGATCTGCCGCGGCTGACGCAATCCAACACCAGCAGTCCTTTCTCGGCAACAGCCGGTCGCATGTCCGTCGGTTCGCCGACGACGCCGAATGCGACCGGCGGAAGCTCCGGCCATACGCTTTCCACGCCGCCTCTCCCGGAAATCTCCTCTTCGGCCGAGGCAAGGAAAATCAGGTTATACGGTTGCTTCCGGACGCTCAACATCCTGAAGGCTTCGTACAGGGCGACTGCGCTGGCGCCGGCGTCGTTGCTCCCCAGGCCATACAGCCGTTCTTCGGCATCTTCCTCCGGCGTAAAGGGGTCTTTCGTCCAGCCGGCCACCGGTTTCACCGTGTCGATGTGCGAATTGAGCAGGAGCGTCGGTTTGTCGGCGTCGAAGGCCGGCGCCATGATCCACAGGTTGTTCCCCTTGCGCCGTACCGCCTGTCCGGCAGCCTGCCATTGCACCTGCAACCAGTCTGCCACCTCCGCTTCCGCGCGACTGAAAGAGGGACGTGAAATCATCCCCTTCAAAAGGTCTATTGCGTCATAAAACTGTTCCATACGCATAAAATTTCAGACAGATAACAGTTCGTCCGTTATCCGGCCGTCTTCGGCCAATTGCGCCCTGAGCGTGTCCAGGCTGTCAAATTTCCTGTTGGGGCGGAGGTAACGGATAAATTCTACTTCCATGGACTGCTGGTAGATGCTGCCGGAGAAATGCAACAGGTGAACTTCAATCGCCACCTCTTTGCCACCGAAAGTGGGACGGTTACCGATGGACAGCATCCCCTTGTAACAGGCGCCGTCCAGGTGTACCCGGACGGCGTACACGCCCATTCCCGGCCATACCTTGAAGCGTTCGTCCACGGCCATGTTCGCGGTCGGAAAGCCCAGCTTCCGCCCGATCCGGTGACCGCTCACGATATGCCCTCTCAGGCGGTAGGCATATGTCAGTCCCTGCGCGGCCTCCTCCACGCGGCAGTCTGCCAGCAGACGGCGGATACGCGACGAACTGACGGCGCCTCCTTCGGCCTCCAGCAACGGTGCACGGCGCACTTCCACGCCACATGCCGCGCCAAAAGTGACGTACTCCTCGAACCCGTCCACCCGGTTACGACCGAAACGGTGATCGTAGCCTGCCCACAGTATCCGCACGCCCCACTGTCGCGCCAGTACATCCGTGATAAATTCCTGTGCGGAGAGGTTCGCCAGTGCGGGCGTAAAATCCAGTACGGCACAATAATCAATACCCGTGGAAGACAGATGTGCCAGTTTCTCGTCAAATGAATTAAGCAAGTTCGGCTGATAATGGGTCTGCAATACGACACGCGGATGTACGGGAAAAGTAAACACTGCTGCCGGTAAACCGTACCCGGCTGCCACCCGCCGCATCTCTTCTATCAGGAAACGATGACCGCGATGCACGCCGTCAAAAAATCCTGCCGTCGCTACCCATGCCCTGTCGTCGCCCTTTTCTTTTGCCTCATGTATGATAATCATGTCGCAAAACTACATGAAAAACTTTGGTTTTCCAAACACGGGAATAGGCACAGAAAAAATCCGGTTTACCGATATTATTGGATGATTAACCCAACCCTGGCGAAGTATACCGGCTTCGATAGCTGTTTTTAGGTGTGTTACATTTGCGTTTCCGTTATCTCGAACTTGTTTTTGCCGGTGAAGACAATCAGAGCGGCTTTCAGGTCGGGACGGTCTTTCATTCGATGTGAATGAATGTATTGAGTCAGCTGTTCCAGCCCTTCACTGCGTTTGGCGGCGATTTCACCGTCGCCGGCGGATGTTTTGCAGTACTTTATCTCGAAAACCCACTCATAACGCACTTCCGGGTTCAGCGGATTGCGTTGCAGGAAAATATCCGCACGCCCGGGGACTGTTTCGTATTCGCTCATCGGGATATAAATCTTACTCATAAACAGGTATGCCAGCATCAGGACTTTGATGTATTTTTCATCAAAACGCTGCAAATCGTAATCAGACAGTTTGCCGAATGCATTTTCCGAAACATAGCGGATGAACCGGTGTAC
>JAITAY010000030.1 GCA_031283915.1 Tannerella sp. | reverse complement strand
TCTCTTAAAGATCAAATCATTTTTAGGATCAAGATAACGTGCCATTTTTCTTTCATTTTTCATTATTGTTTCACACGCGGCAAAGATACACAATAATATGGTGTGCCCGTATGACTGTTGCAGGTTATTGCGCAACATCTTCCCGCGGGCAGTATATCAATTTCGCGTCCTGCAGTCGCATCTCTGCAACGGGTGATCTGTCTGCGGCATTTGCGGGGGAGGGAGGATGCCCTGTCGTGTTAAAGATTCTTATTTTTTTATCCAACGTATTGTTTTTTGAAAAAGCTGTCTTATCTTTGGCCGCTATAAAAAAACAAAGTATAATGTACGAAGGTCTGCTTTTCGCCAAATGTTATAAATCGTTAAGGGGGGGGGGTAAAAACCCTGAAATCCTTTCCGCTGATTCGTCTGCTGCGTTTCGTCCGGGCGTAGCGATTGCTTTACGTACTTCCATTTCCTGCGCTGCAAACCGCGCTCACAGTCCACTGTCGAATTGGGCAGCCGTGTTTTATCGCGGCATCAACAGCATTTTTCATACAATCTTTTTTTATCTGTGGAACAGTCGTGCGCTGTTGGCCGGTATCGCCCTCGGGCGGAATGTTTTTCATGACATCCGTCCCTGGGGGATCACCTTTTTCGCCCGGCAGACTGTAAAGCTCCGCGCCCGGCGAAACAAAGCAACCCCTGTCATTGCAAATCCCGCAACGCGCGTTGCAAACTTTCAAACGCGCGGTGCAAACCCTGCAACGCGACTTGTAAACTTTGCAACGTGCGGTGCAAACCCCGCAACGCGACTTGCAAACTTTGCGACGCGCGTTGCAAACCCTGCAACGCGACTTGCAAACTTTGCAACGCGCGTTGCAAACCCTGCAACGCGGCTTGCAAACTTCCAAACGCGCGTTGCGAACCCGTACAAACTCTTTTCCGCTGCCCCGCTGCATCGCGCGGAACCTGCCGGTCAAAAACAGCTGTCCGCCGCTTCGACGCTGTTTGCACAGCCGGGCGGTGCGAAGTCACACTTTATTAACTGTAATATATAAACACTATGCCAAATTCAAATTATTTACCCCAGTCTTTGGGGGCGCTGCTTACGTGGTTGATAAACTTCATCACGTATCTTGAAGACAGTAGTGTCGTCAGCCGTCTGGGCCTCGACGCCACCCGCATTGCCGCCCTGCGCGGCGAAATCGACGCCTATCGCAATGCCTGCACGCTGGCCGACAGCCCCAACGCGGGCAAGGCCGACCGCCTCGACCGACGCGAAAAGGCGAAGTCCGTCGGCAAGTCCGTGCGGCACTACGTAAACGTCGCACTCCGGTTCAACGAAAACATGACCGACGAGGATCGCGTCCGCCTGGGACTCACCGTGCCCGACACCGCCGCCACACCGGAAGCCAATCCCGACGAGTATCCCGAAATCGAAGCCGACACCTCCGTCATGCGGCGGGTCAGGTGCAAATTCCTCAACCGTGAACATCGCGTGGCCAAACCGCCGCATGTACACGGCATCGAACTGCGTTCCGGCTTCATCCCCGACGGCGAAAAGCCCTCGCTGACGCACCTGCTGAACTCTTCCTTCTCGACCCGCGCCTTGACGACGATGGATTTCACGGACGAAGACCGCGGCAGGAGGCTCGGCCTCTGCGCTCGCTACGAAAACAACATCGGCGGCAAAGGCCCTTTCGGCCCCATCGTCGTCGTTTTCATCCCGTAACGGAAACGGAACATGAAACGCATGAACAGGGCCGACCCTGCGGAGACCGGGGCAGGAAGCAGGGAACACGCCTGTTTTTTCAGCCCCTGTCTCCGACGCTCCCCCTCCTTCCCCGCAGGGAAGGGACGGGGAAGCGGTTTTTCACCCGAACTATTAACCAACTTATTATACAATAACTGTTTATACAATAACTAATTTTTTGAACAACTTAATTTTTGAACTTATGAAACGTTTTTATTCTTTATGCCTAACGGCAATTTTTATGGCTGTCGCTTGGACGGCCAATGCGCAAGTGGAGGTGATTGACCTCTCAACTTTGACAAGTGGAACACCATCATCCGGAACCGGCTGGGGGTATAATGGTTCAACGACTCTTACCATTACTGCGGGAGGCGAATACGAGATTATTCCTGGCACCGGTTCTCCTGCCACTCCCAGGCTATCAGTAAACGCTGATAATGTCAGCATTACATTAAAAGGGGTAACGCTTGACGGTATATCGTCAGTCGCGAAATCAGGTGTCGTACTTATTCTGGAAAGTTCCACTACCAATGTACTCTCTACCGGCGGACTTACGATAACCGCAGCCGGAAACCTTACCATTCAGGGTGATGGAAAACTGACCATGACAGGAGCGGTGTCAAATTCGGGGACACTTGACATTAACGGCGCTGAAATCTCCGTAGGAGGAAACTTGACAAATTCAGGTACTGCATGCGTGATGAATATTACAAATGGTACGATCATCGATGTAGCAGGGGCGGTGTCAAATTCGGGGACACTTGACATTGATGGCGCTGAAATTTCCGTAGGAGGGAACTTTGCAAATCCGAGCGGTTCGATTGCTATTGAAAATAGTGAGATTGAGGTAACAGGAAACTTGACAAATCAGAGTTCGAATCCGCTTAATATCCACAACAGTACAATCAAGGTAACAGGAAACTTGGGAAGTTCAATCATGGGTTCGATTAATATTACAGGTGATGTCGGTGTAATCACTGTGAATCGGATTACCAATTCGAATACTGTAATCGATGGAGATGTAGTGATAAAGGTTACGAATACTGCTAATGTTCCTAAACCAGTAGTTGATAATGTGACGAAAAACAAGGGTATCATTTTTGAAAGTTTTACCAGTGGCACGGTTGGTACGGTATACGGAAATGTAACTTTGCAGACAAATTTGGAGATTGTCAGTGGTGAAAGCCTGACTGTGCCGGCAGGAAGCACATTGACGGTACCGGATGGCGTAGAATTGAAGATTAACGGTGGTACAATGGCCGTGGACGTGGGCGGCACGTTTGAAGGCAAACTCGCCGGTACGTTAACAGGTTCGATTGCTATTCCTTCGACTATTTATTACGGAGACGTAGTCAATGTTGATATTAGCAGTTTGTCAATAACCGGTGTGTCAGGAGTGGGTGTAGATCTAAGTGATTTCGTGTATGCATGGACAGGTCAGGGAACAATAACAAATGAAGCAACCTATAAGGTTGAGGGCGACGATATTTATAGTTTGAGTAATCAAGAAATCAAAGTAGAGATAACGTCAGCCTACTATAACCAAACTACAGCTCTTGCGTCTGCTGGTGTGCAAGTACAAGCAAAACCTGTTAATATCACAGCAATCAATGTACCGGGTAAAGTCTATGACAAAACAAATGTTCTTACCGGTAGTGATGCTGCTAAGGTTACATTCGTAACTAATGATATTTTGTCGGGAGACGAAGACGGTGTGACGATTATTTGTACGGGTGGTACATTTGGGAGCATTCCAGCAGGCGACAATGTACAAATTATTGCGATAACGGGGGCATTACAGGGTCTTAAAGCGAGTTGGTATGACTTACAAACTATTAGTTCGAGTCTATTGCCCACAATGTCAAAAATATTCAAAAAAGACATTACTGTTTCAGCCGGCCACTTCACAATCAAAGATAAAGTGTATGACGGGACGTCCAATGTGGCCACCGACTCGATTATTGTTACGATTGTTGCACTTAATGATGCAGCGGACGGGATTATTTCAGGCGACGCCGTAACACTTAAAACCACAACATCCAACATGGTTGCCTCTTATGACAGGAAGGAAGCCGGCAACAGAACAGTGACCATTACCAGTGGTATAGAACTGGACGGCGCTGACGCTGGTAACTACAACGTACTCAAATCGGCGCCCATATCCGCGAATATCCTCCCTGCGCCGCAAAGCCCGATTGAATATGTATGGCCGACAGCGATCATCAATTCCATCACTTTGCCGTCCGTGACCAGACAGGGCGTGCCGATCAGGTACACGGTTTTCCCGCCCGACGCCGCTACGGTTGTCAATTACGTGCTGTCTCCGCTGAAAGGGGGCGAACTGGTACTGACGGCGATCGCCGATTCCGATCCGAACTATGCTCCCTATACAGAAACTCATCGGATAAACGTGTCCAGTCCCTCCCGGACGCCCACGCCGCGCATGATTACGCTGCCCGCAGTACAGGGGATTGTGACCGACCCGCCCGCCGGCATGCACTACGTGGAGAGCGGCAAGGATTTCACGTTCAAACTCTCGCCCGCAGCAGGCCGTGAATTTGCCGAAGTACCCGCGGTGAGCACCGACCTGGCGGAGGGTCCGGAAATCATCGTGACGCCGAACGGCGACGGAAGCTACACGGTACGCATTGTCAGCATAAGGAAGGACATAGAAGTGCGCATCGAGGCGCCGGTGACGCCCTCCACGGGTAACGTCACCCTGTCCGACAACCTGGTCTGGAGCGCCGGCGGCCGGCTCTACATCCGGGCGATCGCCCCGGGCGAAGCGCAGGTATATGCACTGTCGGGCGCACGGGTGAAAGTCATCCGCTACGCAGCCGGCGAAACGGTCACGGAACTACCCGCGGGACTTTACCTCGTCAAGGCGTACGGAAAAGTATGGAAGATTGCGATCACCGAATGACCCGGCGCATGAAACCGGCCATTCAGGGATGCAAAGGTCTTCCGGCATGAAGCTCTCATGCCTGTAACCCGCAATCATGAAAGGGCAAGCCATAAGGAGGCTTGCCCTTTTTTCGTTTCCGTAGCCGGGTTTTTTCCGTCCGGATACAACGGATGCCGCATAACCGTTTTTCGATTTCACGCTCCGGCAGCGATTTTTTTCGCAGTTTTTTTGCCTGTCGAACAATCTTACGTCTACAGATTCGTTTTATCACTGTCCAATAAAAACAAATTCGCATGAAACAATTACTTACTTATCTTGATGCCGGAAGGCTTTCCGGCAGAGGGCGCCGGAAACCGGTATTTTCCCTGCTTTTACTGGTTCTGCTGAGCGGAACGATCCACGTGCACGCTCAGGATTCAGTCGATTACATTACGGTTCGCGGCACAGTCAAAGATTTATACAGCAAGCAGAAAATCGAACACGTCAGCGTCACGGCAAGGGGTACCCACATCGGAACCGTCACCAACGAAGATGGGGAATTTACCCTTAAATGGCCTGCCGGTTTGAAGGTGAATGAAATCGAACTGTCCTGCCTTGGCTATTACAATACGCGCATGCGCGTCTCCCGGGAACAAAATCAACAGACTTGTTTCATCAAGCCGCAATCAATCCGGTTGAGTGAAATTGAAGTATTCAGTTGGCAGGATCCGCGCAACCTGATAAAGGCGGCGTTGGGCAAGGTGGAGCAGAACTACAGCATGAACCCGAACCTGCTTACCGGTTTCTACCGGGAAACCATCCAGAAAAGACATAAATACATTCATATTTCGGAAGCGGTCGTGCAGATTTACAAGAACCCGTACCGGGTTGCCGACGTCGAAAACGACCGGATACAGGTCTTGAAAGGGCGAAAATTAGTCAGTCCGAAGCCGGGTGACACGTTGAACGTAAAATTTCTTGGCGGGCCGAACATGGCCGTCTACATAGATGTAATCAAAAACCCGGACTTGCTGTTGTCCGAAGAAGCGCTGTCTTACTACTCATACCGGATGGGGGAGACGACCTCGCTCAACGACCGGCTGCAATACGTTGTGCACTTTCAGCCGCAAGTCGCCCTGCCGGTACCTCTTTATTCCGGCACGTTTTACATCGACCGGGAAACCCTTGCCTTCACCCGCGCCGAATTTAGCATGGATATGAAAGACAAGCTGAAAGTAACCGGCATCATCCTGAAGGATAAGCCCTCCGGATTGCGCTTCTCGCCCGAAGAAGTCTCCTATGCTGTCACATACAGACAGCACAAAGGCAAGACGTATTTAAGTTACATCCGCAACGAAATTCGGTTCAAATGCGACTGGAGACGGAGGCTGTTTGTGACGAACTATACCATTATCGACGAAACGGTCATTACGGACAATCAGGAAGAAAACGTTCGGAAGATACCCGCCGGCGAAGCCTTTTCCATCAGGCAATCCCTGAGCCGGGAAGTCCCGGCCTATTTCGACAGCGACTTCTGGGGAGCCTACAATATCATCGAACCGACCGAATCGCTGGAAAATGCCGTAAACAAGTTGAAGAAACAGCAGCGTCCGTCTCAATAAAACCGGAATGCAGCAACGGGGGAGATTGTCCTTGATTCCTGTATCCAATTCACGTTGGCGGGGTTGTTCTTTTCCCTGTCATGCACAAAAAACAAAGCCGGAAGCGACTCCGGCTTTGAAAGCATCGACTAAGCTAAATTTATTTGCATTTATGGTTACGTAAAATGATCTTCGCTTTTTTAGAAAAAAGGTATGTATTGCAATTCGGATACAAAAGTAGGCCGTATCCGGAAAGTGTGAAATACCTATAAATGATGATTTTTAGGCAGCTCAATCCCCATTTGTCGCCAGGGGGAGCCTGTCGCACATCATTCGATTCCGATGAGCTTATGGATTTGCAGACTCAAACACCATTCCGGATGCCGTTTGACCTGTTCCACGCAATAGTCGATATTGGCCCGGGTGACGACGGCTTCTGCCGTGAACACGGGACTCAGGAAGTAATGCCCGGCTTCCGGCAGAGAAGAAAAGGCCGGAAGAAGGTCTCCCTTTCTGACCGGCAAGCGAACCTCACTGACACACGGATTCACGCTTTTTGCATAGTCCCCTTTTCCTTTGGGACTGACGACCGTATAGTCCAGCCAGGGAGAAAGCGGCCGGAGTCCGTTGCTTTCGATGGCCTGCCGGTAACCTGCCTGCCTGAAAACAGCCAGGATTTCGTCTGTCAGTTGGAGGGTAGGCTCTCCGCCCGTCCATACAATCCATCGACACGGAAACGTCCGGATGTAAGCGAGCACTTCTCCGGTTTCCATCGCGGTTCCTCCGCTAAAATCCGTGTCGCAAAAATCACACCGCAAGTTGCATCCGCTCAAGCGGATAAAAATCGAAGCCTCTCCCCGGCGCCCTCCTTCTCCTTGCAGGGAATAAAATATTTCCTTGACATTAAGGCTCATAAAAGCAGGATGTTTGGGGCGTTTCGCTCACTTCTACCGCGTACAGTTCGGGAATCTCCGGTTTGAAGTGTTCATACAGGAAACGGGCGATGTTTTCGGACGTGGGGTGTGATGGAATGACGTCGTTCAGGTGCCGGTGATCCAAGGTCTCGTCGATGAATTGCTTCACCGTTTTCAAAGCCTTGTAATCCTTCACAAAGCCGTGCGAGTCCAGCGTCTCCGATTTCAGGTGTACGGTAATCAGGTAATTATGCCCGTGCATCCGTGCACAGGGATGATCTTCCCCCAAAAGATTCAGCACGTGGGAAGCCGAAAAGGAAAATTGTTTGCTTATTTTATACATACTCCCGATTTCTTCATTTGTTTTGCACTTCAAACTGTTTTTTTGTGACCCCGCAAATGTATTGTTTTTTGGAGATAAAAAGGAAAAAACTTCATGTTTTGTCATCAAAAAAGAATAATAAATGTCCCACAGCGCAAAAAACGCACAAATTTGCAGGATTAGCAAGGGCTGTTTCATTTATTGTACGTACTTTTACAAGTTCAAATTGTGCAACCGCCCGAAGCGGTATGAGAAGCGCAAAGAACCTGTTTTCCCGAGAAAATAATAAAAACAACATATAATGACAAACAAATGGAAGATTCGACCCCATACGGAAGAAGAGATGCGCCGGGCAACCCGGTTGGCTGCGGAACTGAGACTTAATCCCGTAATCTGCCTCCTGCTTGTGCAGCGGGGTATTGTCTCGGTAGCCGATACGGAAAGATTTTTTAACCCCAGCCTGGATGATTTGCATGACCCTTTTCTGATGCCGGATATGTACAAGGCCGTCAAGCGATTGAACAAGGCGCTGGGCAACAAGGAGAAGATTCTGGTTTATGGGGATTATGATGTGGACGGCACGACGGCCGTATCGTTGGTATATAAATTTTTGCGTCCCTATTCGGTGGCGCTGGATTATTACATTCCGGACCGTTACGACGAAGGATATGGCGTTTCCTATAAAGGGATCAATTGTGCGGTGGAAAATGGCGCTACGCTGGTGATTGCCCTGGATTGCGGCATCAAGGCGATGGACAAGATCGACTATGCCAACGAAAAAGGCATTGATTTCATCATCTGCGACCACCACATGCCGGACGATGAACTGCCGAAAGCGGTTGCCGTGTTGGACGCCAAGCGAGCCGATTCGGAATATCCGTATGAGCATCTTTCCGGATGTGGCGTGGGTTTCAAATTCATGCAGGCTTTTGCCCAAAGCAATGACATTCCTTTTTCCGAGTTGGAATGTCTGCTGGAACTGACAGCCGTCAGCATTGCCTCCGACATTGTGCCCATCACCGGTGAAAACCGTATCTTCGCCTATCATGGCCTGAAGCAGCTCAACAGTAATCCCAGTCTGGGTTTAAAAGGCATTATCAATATCTGTGGACTGGCCGGCAAGGAAATCACAATCAGCGACATTGTCTTCAAAATCGGCCCGCGTATCAATGCGTCGGGACGGATGGAAAACGGAAAGGAAGCCGTCGAGCTGCTGCTGGCGAAAAACATGGAGGTTGCGCGGGAAAAAAGCGAAACCATCAATCAGTACAACGAAGACCGGCGCGAACTGGACAAACGCATCACAGACGAAGCCAACGCCATTATCAATGAAATAAAAAACATTGAAAACCAGAAAGGCATCGTTGTCTACGATCCGCACTGGCATAAAGGCGTAATCGGGATTGTGGCTTCGCGTCTGACGGAAAAGTACTACCGTCCGTCGATTGTGCTCACCAAGTCGTCTTCTTCCGAATTGATTACCGGCTCCGCCCGTTCGATAGCCGGCTTCGACATCTACAAGGCCATCGAGGCCTGCCGTGACCTGCTGGAGAATTTCGGCGGGCATACGTATGCAGCCGGACTGTCTATGCGCGAGGAAAATCTGGACAAATTCATCCGGCGGTTCATTCAGTTGGCCGACGAGGAAATCAAGCCCGAACAGATGACGCCGCAAATTGACATTGATGCGATTATCACCCTGAACGACATCAATGTCAAGTTCATGCATGAACTGAAGATGCTGGATCCGCTGGGGCCTGAAAATGAAAAGCCCGTCTTCTGTTCGCTGAGCGTGCAGGATTACGGGACGAGTAAACGGGTCGGGAAGGAACTGGAACATTTGAAACTGGAAATCATTGACGGCAAAGGCGGCGGGCCGATACACGGCATTGCATTCGGCATGTCCAAATATAGTGACTACATCAAGGATATGAAACCATTCGACATCTGTTATACGATTGAAGAAAATACGTATAACGGCAATACGACGATTCAGATGATGGTGAAGGACATTCGGCCGCATGGAACGTGAAATCCAAAAGGAATGGAACTTCTTGAAACGTTAAGGAAATACTGGGGTTACACGGCTTTTCGTCCGTTACAGGAAGACATTATCCGTTCCGTTTATGCCGGCAAAGACACTCTTGGCCTGATGCCGACCGGAGGCGGAAAATCTATTACATTTCAGGTGCCTGCCATGATTATGTCCGGTATCTGCGTGGTGGTTACACCGCTGATTTCGCTGATGAAAGACCAGGTGGATAACCTCAAGGCACGGGGCATCAAGGCCACAACTATCTATTCGGGCATGACGCGCGACGAAATCAGTATGCAATTAGACAACTGCATCTTCGGCGCCTGCAAATTCCTTTACATCTCTCCGGAACGTTTGAATACCCCACTGTTTCGCTCCAAATTGCAGGCCATGAACGTCTGCCTGCTCGTCGTGGACGAAAGTCACTGCATCTCGCAGTGGGGGTATGATTTCCGGCCGTCTTACTTGAATATTGCCACTATTCGCGAGTTGCTGCCCGGTGTGCCGGTACTGGCGCTCACGGCAACAGCGACGCCGGAGGTTGTTGACGATATTCAGGAAAAGCTGTGTTTTCGCGAGAAGAATGTCTTTCAGAAAAGCTTTGTCCGCAAAAACCTGTCCTATATCGTCCGGCGTACCGAAGACCGGCAGCAGACGCTTATTTACCTGCTGAATAGAGTTCCCGGGACGGCCATCGTCTATGTCCGCAGCCGCCGGAAGACGCAGGAATTTGCAACCATCCTGCAGACGGCCGGCATTTCCGCCTATTTCTTTCATGCCGGCCTGAAACGCGGGGTGATGACGGAACGCCTGAACGAATGGAAAAACGGCGCCTGTCGCGTCATGGTGGCCACTAACGCCTTCGGCATGGGCATCGACAAGCCGGATGTACGGCTGGTGGTGCATATAGATCTGCCGCCTTCGCTCGAAGAATATTTCCAGGAAGCCGGACGCGCCGGACGGGACGAGCAACGGGCGTATGCCGTCGTGCTTTGTTCTTCTGCGGAAACGGGTAAGCTGAAAAAACGAATTACCGAGGAATATCCCGACCGGAAATTTATTCTGCGCGTGTACGACGCTCTGGGAAATTATTTCCAGATTGCGTCGGGATTCGGCCTCTTCACCACCCACGACTTTTCCCTGCCCGATTTCTGCACGGCATACAAGTTTTCGTTCACTCAGGCGTATCATTCACTTCGGATTATGGAACTGGCCGGTTATATCGAATATGTGGAAGATCCTGACAATGCGTCCCGCGTGCTCTTTCTGGTCAACCGCGAAGAGCTTTACCGCGACCGGGACTCGCTTACGGATGAGATCATCCGGGTGATTTTGCGTTCCTACACAGGGGTTTTTAGCGAATATGTATTCATCGACGAATCGCTGATTGCTCTCCGCGCCAAGACGACGTCACAGGAGGTCTACGAACGGCTGGTCAAACTTTCCAAATTCCGGGTGATCAGCTATGTTCCCCGTAAAAAAGTGCCGCAAATCACCTTTACCCGCGCGCGGGAAGAGCCTAAATACGTCGTGATACCGCGCTACGCTTACGAAGACCGGCAGGAACGCTTCCAGAAACGCATTAACAAGATGCTGGAATACATCCATGAAGAACATCACTGCCGGACGCGCATCCTGCTTCATTATTTCGGCGAGAAGCACACGGAAGATTGCCGGACGTGCGACATCTGTCTGCGGAAAACACAATCCGGACTGAAACAGTGGGAGTTTAATACGGTGCGCGACAAGCTTGTCG
The DNA here is from genome assembly GCA_031283915.1 of Tannerella sp. GTDB lineage: Bacteria > Bacteroidota > Bacteroidia > Bacteroidales > Tannerellaceae > Tannerella. The sequence goes on along the minus strand of JAITAY010000030.1, from coordinate 2,158 downwards.
ACGAATTGACGGAGGGTGTAAAGGACGTTCTCTATCTGGCTGAATCCTTACCGCTGGACAAGGAAAAGAACATCCGCGTTATCCGGTTTTTGCTTGATCATGACAGCCGTTTTCACATGGAAAACAATCAATTATTTTTCACGGAAAAAAAAACCTGACCGTCGATATTTCCGGACAGGAGAGATGGGCGGTGTAGAGACGCACGGTCGTGCGTCTCTACCAGCCCTGCAGATGGATCTTTACAGCGAAAACGTCTTTCTGTACTCGTAGCCATAGAGCCTGTGAGCAGCCGCTTCTCTGTCATCGCCGAAGCTCAGCGTCGCCGGATCCCATTTTACGGGACGGCGCAGTTCGGTAGCGATGTTGGCTATGCAACAGAGCGTGTTGGTACTGCATCCCACTTCCACCGGCGCGATGGGGTGCTTGCGCGAACGCACGGCATCCAGAAAGTTCTGCATGTGCGGCGAACTGACTTCGTATTGTCCGGCGGCGATTTTTTCTTCTGCCTTGGCCAGCAGCGAGGGGTCGGAACATTCGATAAATCCTCTGGCCACCTTCAACCAACCTTTCGTACCGTTGAATTTGATACCGTTACCGCCTTTTTCGGTGAAAGGCTGTTCGGTCATGACTATGCCGTTCTGATACTTCATAGTGAGGTACTGGGTGCCGTCATATCCCTTGGGGATAAACTCGCACGGGCCGGAACCATCCATGCCGATAGCGGCCTGGGCAATGTCGAACATGTGCGCGCCCCAGTCGGCCGTATATCCGTTTCCGGTTTCGCAGTACCAACGCCATGCACCCCATAATTTTTCGTTTTCTTCGGGATTCAGCGAAATCGGCGGACAGAGATTCGGATGATAATGGATTTTCGGATCGCTCAACGGGCCTAACCATTGATTCCAGTTCAGGGTTTCGGGAATCGGCATTTCTGGCAGGTCTAATGGCTTGGGAGGATCGCCTACCTTGGCGTAGATGGTTTCGACATGACCAATGCCGCCGCTGCGAACCAGGGCAATGGCCTGCTGAAATTCCTTGCCGGAGCGTTGCTGACTGCCGATTTGCAGTATACAGTTGTTTGCACGAACGGCCTTCACCATCGCGAGACCTTCGGTCACCGTGTAAGCCAGCGGTTTTTGCACGTAGACATCCTTTTTTGCCTGACAGGCGTGAACCGTCGTCAAGGCGTGCCAGTGGTCGGGCGTGGCGATGGATACCACGTCGATATCCTTGCGCTCAAGCAGATCTTCATAAAATTCATACACGTCGCACCGCTGTGCCATGTTCTGTTTTTTCTGCCAGGCTTCCACGCGCCTTTTGAAACGCTCGCGCTTGAGCGATTCCACATCGCATCCGGCCACTACTTGTACGCCGGGACACGACGAAAAACTGTTGAAATCGGAACAGCCCTGTTGTCCCAACCCGATAAATCCCAACACAATCCGATCGCTGGGGGCCATACGGACTCCGTTACGCATCGCCCAGCTCGGCAAAACTGTCAACCCCGCCAATCCGAGTGCTGAATAACTCAAAAACTGACGCCTGTTCAATTGATTTGATTTTTTACTTTCCATGTAATTTCAATTTGATAGATATAATAATGTAATTTAAAAGCCTGTTTATACCGGCTTTCTTCAATTTGCGCCAAAGTTAGACAAAAAACGGCAGAAAAATGAATGATGAATGATTATCTTTTCTCATAACGCTGCTATCCTGCTACCAGCCCTCTACTATACTGCGCGCGGTATAGTTTTGTGCATAAAGGGGTAGTTAGTAGATAGTAGCTAGTAGTTAGTAGAGGGCTTTTGGCAGAAAAGCGGCCGTTGAAGGGAAAGGCGTAAAAGTGAGGGTTTGAGCGGACAGCTTCGTCGTATCACAGAACTACCGGCTACTATTCTACTAGCTCCTGTGTAACAACATTGCAAAAACCTTATATACAACCCATTCTATTTTCGTGTAATACCAGACCTTCCCGGAGGTTTATTGGGGTATTCGGGAGTTTTATTGAGGTATTCGGGAGTTTTATTCAAATATTCGGAAACTTCATTCAGGTATTCGGGAGCTTTATTCAAATATTCGGAAACTTTATTCAGGTATTCGGAAAGTTCATTCAACTATTCGGGAGTTTCATTCAGATACTCGGGAGGTTTATCGGGAA